>JAHHTR010000040.1 GCA_020024515.1 Angelakisella sp. | reverse complement strand
TTCATCACCACCATTATTATCTCACAATGCTCGCTGTTTCGCAAATTGCTCTAGACGCGAACTAAACGGAATAACATATATACAAGGCAAGGAAAAACAATGGACTTTTCCCAATTTAATCACTGTTGCAAAAGAAAATGAAGATTTTGACAGTGTTATAAATGTAAATAAAGACTGTTTTCTTTCTCCGAAAAGTATGATTGACACAATAAAAACCGAATGTGCCAACACATCACAAAAAGTACCACAGACAGTAGGCGAAATTATGCAATGTGTATATCGTAGTTTGGCTGAATATTACAAAGAATCTATAAAAAGTCTTGAACTACTGACAGGGAAACAATATACAAGCATAAATATTGTTGGTGGAGGTTGTCAAGACAGTTACTTAAACAAAATGACTGCAAAAACTACAGGGCTACCTGTCTATGCAGGACCGATTGAAGGGACTGCAATAGGCAATTTAATTGTACAAATGATAGTTTTTAGTGAATTAAAGGATTTAAGTGATGCTAGAGCCTGTATCCGAAAAAAATTTCAATATTCAAGAAGTATTGAGTAAATAAAAAATGTTTTAGTTTATAATTTAAAAAATCTCTCTTTTATCGAGGCATTTTTTTTGCATATAAAATACAAAAAATAATACCTTGACATATTATTTTTACGTATGATAAAATGACCAAGTGGTCATTTTATTTTAAGGAGTTAAAAATGAAGTTAGAAGAAAAAAAAATATTAAAAAAAGAAAAAATTATTTTTTCTGCATCAACTGAGTTTGGATTAGTTGGATATAAAGAAGCTTCCCTAAATACCATTTGCAAAAATGCCGGTATTGCCAAAGGTACATTATATCTATATTTTGAAGATAAAAAAGATATATATTTAGAGTGTCTGCGTGAATGTTATGACAGTATATACACAGAACTGCAAAATATAGACTTTAACGAATTAAAACAAATGGACATTATGTATGCATTACAAAATTATTTTTGTTCTTTTGATTTGATACTTGATAGAGATAATCTTTATAAAAAGCTCTATCTTTCTACTTTCTTTCATTTTCCGATTGAATTAAAAGAAGAAGTTTTAGCAATTACAAAAAATGTTGATGAATTTAATCATATATGCTTAAAAACTTTACTTTTAAATACAAAGTTAAGAGAAAATATTGACGTTGATACTGTTATTGTTTTACTTATAAATCACATAAGACTATTTCAAAAAAGATATCAAGATAAAATAAGTGCAAATAACAAAGAGGAACTACTCAAAGCTTTTCAAAATGATGTATTAAATATGCTTGATATGTTTTTGTTTGGAATAGTTGAACATCAATAAATTTTCTTCATCAAGATATAACCTGCATATAAAAATTTACTCTAACTTATTCTAACAATAAAAATGATTATAATAGTACTATTTATGGAGGTGAAAATATAAAGGTTAAGAAAAACACACTATTGTTACTTGCCTGTTTAGCTTGGACAATCGCAGGTTTTAATGTTCTTAAAATAGGTATAGTGGCATATTCCACATATTTATCGCTAATAAACATTATCCTATCTATTACAGTCTTTTCGGTTTTTCAAATATTTATATTCAGAAAACTTGTAAAAAAACATACCGCTCGTATAAAAGCTTATACAGAAAAAAACAATTTTTCTTGAATTTTTTTGATATAAAATCATTTATCGTTATGACGGTTATGATAACTCTCGGTATTTTAATCCGCAAATTCTCACTCGCACCTAAGCAATTTATTGCTGTATTTTACTCTGGGTTGGGACTCTCACTGCTACTTGCCGGAATCTTATTCGGTATAAACTACTATAAAGAAATTTTAAATAAAAATTAAGGAGATTTTAACAATGAGACGTTATACAAATTCTGCTATTATCTATTCTATTATTGCTATGATATTTGGTGTATTTTACCGTGAATTCACTAAATTCAATAATTTTACAGGAAAAACCACACTGTCAGTAATGCACACACATTACTTTGCTCTTGGAATGATTTTCTTCATACTCTTGATACTACTTGAAAAGAATTTTGCTTTTTCAAATAAAAAGACTAATTGCCTTGTAGCTATCTACCATACAGGACTGAATATTGCAGGCGCTACATTTTTGGTAAGAGGAATTATTCAAGTATTAAATATAACAGCATCTTCCGCACTAAATGCTTCTATATCAGGCATTGCAGGAATTGGTCATATACTACTTGGTGTTAGTATGGTTATGATATTATTTCAAATAAAAAAAAGTATTTTAAAATAAACAATACATATATAGATTAGCAAAAAGCCTTCTACTCATTATTTGAATAGAAGGCTTTTTCTTAATTATATTATGAAATACATAGAATAAACTTTCACCACAAGCGTTTAGAAAATTCAACAAAGATGAATGGTTCAACGTAAACACTGTACTCTCAAAATACATTCACTGTCAAAAACTTTTGATCATTGTAAATAACGGCTGATTTGATGTACTAAAAGCACTACACACGCATATATTATTAAAAGCTATTGGTAATACAAATATGCAATTTAATTAATAGATTTTCCAAATATTTATAAAGTTTCCATATCTTTATTTTTAAAAATGATGTATAATAAAAACAAATTAAATACAGAAAGATAGGTCATAAATTATGATAAGTCAGAAAACCGAAAGAAATATTCTACTTCTTTCATTCATTGCGGGTGTAGTATTCGCTATTATAGAATTTATATTTTCTATATATAGTCATTCGCAATCCGCACTTATGGACGCAGTATACGATGCATCTGAACTAATCTTTATTGCTCTGCTTTTATTCCTGACACCATTATTTAGAAAACCAATATCCGAAAAACACCCATACGGCTTTTTTCAAGTTGAGTCAGTTTTTTTGATAATAAAAGGTTTTATGATGATTGCAGTAACAGTCAGTGTTTCTGCCACAGTATTTGAATCACTTTTTTCAGGCGGCAACCTTGTAAACGGTACTGAAATTGCACTATTTCAATTTGCCTTAGGTGTTCTCAGTATTATAGTATTTTATATTATGAAACGAATGAATAAAAAAGTATCATCTCCAACGGTAGATGCCGAGCTTTTAGGGTGGAAACTTGATTTTGCATACAGTTTTGGAATGGCTGGTGCTTTTTGGATATCCACATTTTTGGAAAGAACATCTCTTGCTTTTATTGCCCCATACTTTGACTCAATAATGGTTGCGGTTGTTGTTATTTTTATGATTCCCGAAACCATAAAAATGCTTTGGGACGCTATAAAAGATGTTTTTCTATTTTCACCCGATGAGGAAACCGTTAATGAAATAAAAGAAATTTGCAATAAAATAATGAGCGAAAAAAACTTTACCCCTTCTTTTTTTGATATAACAAAGACAGGACGCCACTTATGGATTGCTGTTTATTTTACCATACCGAATAATGCTCTATATGTAAATGATTTAAAAACCGTATCGGATAAAATAAATGTGGAACTTACTCTTTCTTCATTTAGTGAATGTACCTGCGAATTAATATTAATCCCATAATTTATAAAAGAACAATACAAAATAAGCTGTTTTATTTAAATATAAGTGAAACAGCTTATTTTAAATTTTGAGCAAAAACTCTATTCATAGCTTAGAGTTTTATTCTTGCTAAATTTGTAAGTGCGAAATATAATAATTATAAAATAAATATAAATTACAGAAAATCATTTTGTAAAAAATATTACATTGATAGAACATATTTTATCAATTTTATCAAAAAAGAATTAATAGTTACACCAACAAATGAGAATCATTAAGTCACGTCATAGTGGGGTTGAACAAGCTATTGAAAGTATTGAAAGATACAGAAAATGTCCAAATACAGGCACAATAACACTTGAATATATTGACAGACGAAATATATTAGATCTTACGTTAACATAAGATTTTTACAAAAACCATATCCATGATTTTGAAGAACAGCTCACTATATCATTATAAGAACTGAGCATTTTATAATATGTTTTTTGTCTATTTCTTCTTTATTTGCTTTGCAAATTCTGTTAAATCCTGTTTTTTCAGTGCCTTTTCCAAAAGTTCAGGTAATTTTTCTGGTGAACAGGCAAAACAAGGAATACCCATTGAAGATATACGTTGTGCTGTTGTCTCGTCATAATATGGACGTCCTCCGTCTGCAACCGCAAGCAAAACAATAACTGTTGCTCCACTGTCTTTTATCTCTTGTATTCTATTGAGTAGTGACGCACGATTGCCACCCTCATCTAAATCGGAAATTAGAAAAAAGAGAGTTTTTGACGGTGACTCTATAAATTGTTGACAGTATGCAAGTGATTTGGCAATATCTGTTCCACCGCCCATTTGAAAGCCAAAAAGCAAATCTACAGGGTCTTGACACAAATCGGTTAAATCCATAATCTGCGTATCAAAAGCCACAATATGCGTATTTACTGATGACATTGATGCAAGAATACATGCCATAATTGATGAATAGATAATAGACTCACCCATAGAACCACTTTGGTCAATATCCAAAATTACATTCCAACGATTTACCTTTGTAGCCCTATCAAAAAAATATATGCGTTCCGGAATAATGGTATTTAACTCTTTGCTATAATTACGAAGATTGCGTGCGATAGTATATTTAAAGTCGATAGCTGATGCTGACGGCAAAGGTGAATGTTCTCTTTTATTCAGTGCCGCTGTAACTGCTCGCTGTATTCGACTTTCCATTTTATTGTTAATTTCTTCTACAATTTTTTGTATAAATTTTCGTGCCGATTCTTTTGACTTTTTCGGTATTTGGTCTTTAAGCATTAATAACGTTGATGCCATGTTTAAGTTAGTCTCTAAGTTTTCCAATAATTCAGGCTCTAAGAGTAATTGTTTCAGTCCTTTTCTCTCAATAGCATCATTTTGCACTATTGCCACCATTTCAGAATCAAACAAACTTCTTATATCTCCCAGCCACTTACTGATATGTGGCGAAGATGAACCATTTCCCGCACCTCGACCACTGCCGCCAAGGCTCTCACCATCTGTTCCATAAATAGCGGCAAGGGCATTATCCATTAATAATTGCTCTTGTGAAAGTCCGTTTAAGCCCATTTCAGTGAAATTATCCTGTGTTTCGCTACCCAAAATCAACCTCCATCGAGCCATTTGTTCATTTTGCATATGGACACTCCTCCCTTCCTTTAAATATCACCAAAATCAAAATCGTCCAAGCCTTGCAACAATTCTTCTTCATTTTCTGTCATAGGCCGCATTAGCATATCGGCTGTTTGTTGTGGTTCTATCCCCCATATTTCGCCCAAATTTTCTGAAATATTGCTCTTTTCATTTGCCGAAAAATCTGAAAATGCTCTTCGCAAAAATACAAGTGCACGTTTAAATTCTTCATCATCTAAATCTTGCAAATAATTGTCAAGTTCTTTCCACAGTGAAAGACGAACAATAAGAGAATAACGGTTTTTCTTTGCAAGTCCCTCGAACCAACCTGCCGCCAAGTCCGCAGGTACGCCTTTTGATAATCGGCGGGATACTTCCACTGCAAGCAAGCTTTCTTCAATAAGTCCTCTTTCAATTAATGTCGCTATTGCAAAACCCGAACATTTTGTATTTATATCATCTCTGTCCGAGATTGAATTAAGTACACTTACCCATCGTTCTTCTTCCAAAAAGTCATGATTTCGTTGTACTTGATTTATTCGCTCTATGCTTTCCATTACCGCATTTGATACCTCATCATCACAATTACAGGAATCTTCCATTGTAAGACAAGCACGCAAATATAATTGTGACAAAAGCGGAATAATCGGTTCAGATGCAAATTTGCGTAAATCACCATAGCGAATAACCAAAGAAAGATGTTCCATTGTTTTGGAAATTTCCACAATAGCCTGTGTATCAACTGATAGCTTTTGAAGTGAATTCAAAGCATATTTTGCCGCTTTTGGCATACCACACAAAAAGGCATCTTCAAATACTTCTGCCGCCTGTGCGATATTTGTGCTTTTGTCCGCTCTTTCCTTTAACGCAAACGATGTTGCGGACTCTACTGTTTCGCCCAAAAGTGCTGCCTCTACAATTTCTATTTCGGTTTCGGGTGTCCAGTGCAAATTCCAATATTCTCCCCAAGCGGAATCCTTTCTGCGGTTTTGTATCTGCGTACCGAAATTAATTTGTAGCACACGTAAACGATGAAGGAAGAACGAACGGTTTAAATCCATGAAAGCAGATTTTTGTGATTTAACACGTAAATTTTCACGCAAATCTAAATCCAGCTGTTGTACCTCTACGGAGCGATATTTTTCCAAATTTAGGTCTTTTAACTGTCTGTAAAAATCATCTTGAATAGAAGTACGGCTGACGCCCTCGGGCAGTTCTCCTATTTTCTTTCCTATTTCCACATCTGCGGTAGAAACTGAAATTTCCGAAAATGTACCATGACCTATACATGTTACTGCCGCATCTCGTAAGTCTTGCAAAACAGGATATTTTGTATTTCTTATCTTTGCAAGTGTCTGTGCCAAACGAACAGCCTCAATAACTTCTGCGGCTGATGTCATTTGTCCCTGTTTTCTCTGACGTACAGCAAGTTCGGTTAAATATTGATATGTTGCTTGTTCAATTTTACCTTTACATATAGCATCCCATAGCATTTCAAAATATGCAGGTGCCTCATTTCCCGCACCATAGCCCGAATGTTGCGACAAACGATAATATGAATAGGGCATTAAAGTTACATTTGACTCTGTACGAGGCAACTTTTTTTCTTCATCATCTGTCAAAGCCTCGTTATTTTTCAGTCCTTCCACATGATATGCACCGCAAACACAAAATACTTTTTCAAATCCGTCTTTTTGTGCCTGAACAATTACCTTTTTCATATATGCCTCTCGTATATGGTTTTCTGCTACACGATAGTCGGAATCCGTTGAAGTTTCACGCAACTGTTTTCCGAACTCTGTTGCCGCCTCCATATAAAATGCTTCTAACTGTTCAAAGTTTCGCTCCCAAAATGTATCGTGCGACTCACCCAAAACTTCCTCTAACCTTTTATATACTTGTTCAGTTGTCACACCCTGTTCAATCTTATTCGTCTCTTTTGTTTTTTCTTCGTCTTCATTATCTGTATTTTTATCTGTTTCTTCACGTATTCCCAAAAATACATTTGAAGGTAAATCCATAAATTTACAAGCAATATTATTTTCGTATGCCCATAATATTGCTTGATATTCCGGAGAATATACAGCAAACGGGTATAGCAAAGTACGAATTGGTGTCTGTTGCGTATAGGCAAGTATTGCCGCAGGTAACTTTGTTTGTGAGTGACAAAACCACTTCATCTCATCATTTAAGTCCGAAGGACCTTCTATCAAAACTATATCCGGGCGAACTTTGTCAAGTTCTTGTCTGACATAGTATGCGGCGGCTGGGGAAAGGTGACGAACGCCAAAAAATATAGGTGTTGCCATAATCAGTTCAGCTCCTTGCAAGCATTATATAGTTTACGCCATTCCAAACCACGTTTTTTCATTACATTTTCAAGATACTCTTTCCAAGAAACACTGTCTTTGTCCTCATCTTTTATTATTGCACCCTGTAAAGCTGCCGCAAGGTCATATGCGTCTATTTCTCCACTGCCAAAACTTCCCGCAAGTGCCATTGAGTTTGTCAGCAGTGAAATTGCCTCGGCAGTTGAAAGTACGCCTGTTGTACTTTTCAGTTTTTGTTTTCCGTCAAGGGTTACACCGTTACGCAATTCACAAAAGATTGTTACAACTTGCTCAATAACATCTTTTTGTGGTGGTTCTGCATATAAATCGAGACTTGAAGATAGCTGATTAACACGTGTTTCAACTATTTCCATTTCGCTTTCAACACTTGACGGAGCAGGCAAAACGACTATATTAAAACGACGTTTCAGTGCCGATGACATATCGTTGACACCTTTGTCCCTTGTGTTTGCAGTTGCAATAACCGAAAAGCCTTTTTGTGCAGGTACTTCTACACTAAGCTCGGGTACGGCAATACGTTTTTCCGACAAAATGGAAATCAAAGCATCTTGCACTTCACTTGCACAACGGGAAATTTCCTCTACACGTGCAATAGCACCTTTTTCCATAGCGTTATATATAGGACTTTTTACCATAGCCTCAGGACAAGGACCTTTTGCAATAAGCATTGCATAGTTCCACGAATAACGTATATGCTCCTCTGTTGTGCCGGCTGTTCCCTGTACAACCCTTGTAGAATCTCCGTTTATTGCGGCTGTCAAATGTTCACTGAGCCACGATTTTGCAGTACCCGGTTCGCCGATTAGCAGTAAGGCTCTGTCTGTTACAAGTGTTGATATGCAAATTTCAACCAAACGGCGGTTGCCTATATATTTGGGTGTAATTTTTGTACCGTTTACCTCACCGCCGCAAATATATGTAAGCACAGATTTCGGTGACATTTTCCAACCTGTCGGAATCGGTGACTTTTCTGCATTGATAAGTGCGTCTATTTCATTTTTAAATAATTCCTCTGCGGGAAATCTCTGTACATTTTGCATTATTTTCTTTCCTCCTTATACTTTCAAAAATCCATCATTAATGAGCATTTCTTTTAATGCTATTGCTATTTTGCCATTTTTATCATTTTTATCAAAGTATTCCAAAACATCCAAAGCCTCTTTTTGTGTCAATTCTTCGCCGGCGTAAAGCTTATAGCTATGAAATAAAGACTGCAAATTCCATACAGAAATATTTGCGTGTTTTCTGCATAATAAAAGAATAAGACCTTCAAATTTGTTATATTCGCACTTTTTCATCATTCTCATAGCAGTTGAAACTGTTGTTGTTTGATTAAAAATTGTCGTTGTTGATACTGGCAATGATTTTATGACATTGTAGAAGTACTCACCGATTTTTTTCTTTTGTTCTTCATTACCTTGAAAGTCAAATCTTGACAATATCTCATTCCATCTATGTTTCATAAAAAATTCAAACCAGCGTGGATCTAACGGTTCTTTTATTGTTCTTTCGGAATAAATATTCAAATACCAATCATAAAAAGTATATTCTTCATCTTTGACAGTTATATGATTAAAATAATTACGTAATTGACTTTGGCTTACATAAATCCATATTTCTTTATATGACCATTTATCATAAAATTCAGCAGCCGACATATTGAATATATCAGATATAAAACAAACATAACTTATCAATTTCTGTTCTTCATGGTTTAAATTGCCTAAAAAATTAACAAGTTGTACGGGATAATCATTTACCAATGTTTTGATTAAAGACGATGATAAACATTCCAAAAGGTTTTTTCCCTGTTGAAATTTAGGCATTTGCTGATGGTTTTCCAAAATCCATTTATAAAGTTCAAAGATTTTGTCAGACATTTTGTTTTCCAAAGACTCTGAAAGCGGAACTATATTTGTCTTAGTAATATCAATCTTTGTAGACTTATTTGTTTTATCTATATTATCTTGATTTATATATTTATTGAGTTCTTCTTTAAAAGTATCGGCAATAAGGTCAGAAATATCATCTGACTTTACATATTTCAAAAATTGAACAGATGATGGATTTTTTGTAATTTCGGCTTTCCAAAAGTCAAATAAATCAGGAGTGTAAGCCTTACTTAAAATTTTATACACTTCTTCTTTCGCTTTACCACGTTCTTTCTTTACCATTTCAAGCAGCATCGAAATATTTTCTTTTTTGTATTGCAATCCTGAAATTGCCACTTCGCGTACTTCTTTTTTTGCAGTATCAAGTAGCGACAGATACCAATCATTTTCATCTTCTTTTGCCAAAGAGATAATCAAAGAAAGTCTTTTCACCATTTCTTTTTTACCCTGCGGATCAAAATTTTTCTTTAATAGCATCAATAACTGTTTTTTATTGATGTGCGGTAAAGAAAAACTTTTCCTTGCATAATCACTGTATGGGCTATATATGTGTATGGCTTTATCCATACACATACCTTCAAGTACCGAATAAACCAAATCTGCCATTTCACCGTAAGGGTCACACAAATCATTAATCAGAGCATTAATTATCCTATAATCTGTCAAAAAGTCAGGGTGATTTATAATTGTATTTTGCAGTATTTCCATTCTGCCAGAACCTGTTGTGGTTAAAGCTTCAATTAATGGGTTAATCTCACTGTAACGAATTTGTATAATATCACCAAAGGTATCATATTCGGGCAAATCCTTAACTTCTCCCTCTACTGTCGAAGTTGCCTGTGTATACAAAACAGCATCTATTAACCCCAATATATTGAGTAGCAAAAAGACTTGTTCTTCTTTTTCTGCTGACATCATTGTTTGTAAATCAGTGTATATTTTTTTAAATACAGGATTTTTTTCAGCCAGTGCCGAAAAATTTTCTATTGATTTTTTTAGGCGGAAATCTTCTTTAATTAATTGTGTGCCGGCAACGGCAATATATACCAAACGTTCTTTTAGTTCTATAAGTGGATTCATACTATTTCTTCCCCCTTTTTTAATATTGCAAACGAATAATACTTTCTTTTGTAATTAAGCTGAATGGTTGCATACATATACGTGCGTCATTTGTGTCATAGAACATAAGACCAAAAAGCACTTGATTATTTTTATATTGTGGGTTTGGCAAAGTTTCCAATTTATAAGTTGATAGATGACTGTTATCAGTATTATCAACATCACGCAATACAATTTTTTCACCGTTTTTGTCTTGCAATACAAATTCATCGTTAATTTTGCCGAATTTATCAAATGCAACCGCAACAGCCAAATATTTTTCGGAAAGTGTGCCTTTTATTTCGTTTTTCACTTCTTTAATGAGCTGTGCCAAATCTGTCTTTGCTTTATCAAAAACCTGTTCGTATATATTGTTTTCAATATGCTCCATAGTATAACTGTCCCAGCGTATACGTCTATTGCCTGTCCCCGGATAATAAAACAGTTTTGGTGTCTTTACTTTGTCAAAACAACTGTCCTCTGCCTTTACATATTTCAAGGCTTTTACAGGACGATAGTTAAGTGTTTGGTGAATTTCTCCGCTTTCAAGTTCTATCCAATAACCTCTGTCTACATATTCTTTTTTAGCCTCATCATAGTAAACATCAAAAGACAGTTGCACAAGCTCCGCATTCTCTTTCATTGAACCTATTTTTTCGAGCTCATCAAGTTTCCAAATACCGCCCAGTGCCTCATATAATAAATTATCTTCGACATCATATTCCTTTTTCTCCAATTTTTCTTCCAAAAATACACGTGATTTTTGCAGTAAGGCATTCAATTTAATTAATATTCTTATTGCTTCATTATAGTTTGCTTTTTCGGGATTTTTCTGTATATGTTCTATCTCGTTTGCCAAACGGTAAAATGCTACTTCTGCACCTGTCAGGTAATAACTACTCAAATCTTTTGCCAGTTTTTCATAACTTTTTACAGAAGCGCCTGTCAGTGTATTAAGTCCATGAAAGAGCAAATCCGATAGCATTTGTTCGGCTTTTTCTATTCCTTCAAGTTGTTTATTTATCTTTTTTATTTTTGCACTGTTGTTTACTTTTTTTGGTTTGTCGCTTATCGGTTTATCTTTGTTTTCTTCTTTTTTAGCATCTCTTGCGGCTTTCTTTGCTCGTTTTTCCGCTAAATCTTGCGGAACTTCCGAAACAGCAAATGTTTTTCCGTTCAAAATTTCAAACATTAAGCCAACGGCATGTTTACAAGGAAATTGTCTACTGGGGCATGAGCATCTGCAAGTCGGTGTTGCTTCATTTGTAAAATCAATAGAAGTATGGTATGGATTTTTACCGCTTCCCGCACAATCTCCCCAAAATAATGTGTCATCATCTGTCTTACCTAAACTACTGAAACTTCCCTTTTGTGAAAGCTTTTTTCCATTTTGTACAGCTGATGAATTCGGTGCTTGTGAAATAATCCATTCTTCTGTTATTTTCATATCAATATTATCCTTTCTGTTTTAATGTTTTAATATTTAATACTATTATATCAAACATTTATTCTTTTTAAAAGAGATTATTTATTAACAAGAAAAATATGGAATATTGTATAATTTCCCCTTATTATATTTTATAAAATGTACAAAATAACTAATATATGTAATATACTGTTTTATGTATCTAATTATATTTTATTATTTATGATATTCAATATTTTGTTTACTAAATTAAAATGGTTGTTAATTTTTAGATTTATATGATATAATAGCTTATGTTGCAGATAATTAGCTATTGAAGTGTAATTTATTGAAAGTATTGAAATTATATTGTAATTTATAAATTTATAGAGGAGAATAAAAATTAATAAATGGGAATGGACAGAAGACAGCGTACTGTATAATATTACCGAAAACACACCCACACGTGATTTATTCTTGGTTGTGTGTAACGAAATTGCCAGATATTTTACTGTAACGGCAAAAGGTGTAAAATACACACATTCAAAAAGAACGCTTGAAATAAAAGGCGAAAAACTTTTGTACAAAATTTATTTTGGCACATCACATTATGATACTGTTGGTAGTTGGGTTTGTCTTGAAATTGTACCAAATGTACTTGCTCTGGATAAAACAAATATAGAAAGAGAAGGTATTTTTAGTTATCTTGGTCACAACAAAAGTTATAATGTATATGATATAAACTATGATATGTTTTTTGAAATAATTAATTACATTAAAGATGAACTTAAAAATATAAAAAAATTGAAAACCAAAGAGGGATTTGAGGAGTATTTGAAAACCAAAAATGAATTTCAACTGAAATTTATTTATGAAAAAACAAAAAGCTTTCATTTATTTAATGATAAGATTAGCTATATAATTCGCATAATGGAAAATAATCAAGCGGAGCAACTGTATTATGGTAAATGTATTCATGACAAAGAAAACTTTGAGTATAAATCACATAAAATTTACAAAGGCAAAAAAATCCATTAAACCACTGCCAGCAACATACGTTGAAAATGATGATGAGGCAGAGACACTTGAACTTATTATGTATGACTGTGTAACTGAAACGGAATTAACCTTCTCCTATACTATTTTTAATGATTATCCCGTAATAACAAGAAATGCTCGTTTTTCGCAAATAGGAAATAAAAAATAGTGACGGTCTTTCGGGCTTATCTGAAAAAATAGAAACTTTGGGGTTAAAGTTCGGCTTTTGGCATACACATTTGGGAGGGATAAATAATGAAAAAGATAAGTAAAATAATAGCCGAAGTAGTCGCAATTGTTCTTATAATAGGATTACTGCTTTTTGTAAATGCTTTAACAGGAAACCCTGTCTCAAAAATGCTTGCTGAAAATTCGGCAAAAAAATACGTCAATGAAAATTACAGTAAACTTGACTTAGTTGTGGAAAAAACAAATTATAACTTTAAATTTGGATATTATTTAGTTTTTTTCCGTTCTTCAAAAAGCTATGACACCGCTTTTTCAGTGTACACAAATTCATTTGGAAAAATTATTCGTGATGATTATGAAAATGAAGTGGCAAATAACTTTACAACTTGGCGAAGACTAGACAGTGAACTACGTCAAATAGGTAAAAATCTAATAACCGAAAATTTACCTTATAACATCACATCTGCGGCATTTTTATCAGTTAATGATGATAGTAATGATTACAGAAAAAATCTTACAAAAGATATGAAACTTGATATACACAATCCACCATTTGATATCGCAGCGTCTATAACTATACAAGATACCGATGTTTCTTATGAAAAACTTGCAGAAGTTTTGAAAGCTCTTGCAAAACTTTGCGCTGATAATAATATTAAAATTTCAAAATACAATATATTTATTGAAAATGATGTATTAGTATCAAAAATATATGGCAATAAGGCAAGAGAACACAAAAAACTCGGTGACTATAATATTCCTGCTGATTTATTAAATACAGATAATCTTGCTGATACATTGAAAAAATATATAGAAGATAAAAAATAACAAAAAACGAATTAAAACAACAAAACCAAACTTATGAATTAAATAACCAATAAATAATCTGAATTTGTATAAGAAAATTTTGATATATTTTGAAGAAATTCATGAATATTACCTTTACCAAAAAAAACAGCTTCTGATATTATATCTCTTATAATACAATATTGAAATCCTTTTCCGAATTTATCTTGTTCTGGGTTTACCAAAATACTTAAACGACTTTGTATACTTGCTCCAAAAACAATAAAAAATATAGTTAAGACAAAAAGTGTCAAAAGTGTTCTAGGTAATATAGTCAATAGTCTTTCTTTTTTACCTAAACCAAACCACCCATGATAAATAGCCCATAACAACAACCTATAATTTTTTTAATATATGCTTTATAGAATTAGATATTACCTAATATTTTAAAATTATTGGTAAATTATTAGAAAAAGCATAAATATTAATACTCATTTGTAATCATACTAAAAAATCACTTGACATTTGCTATAATTATGAAGTATAATTCTCAATGTTGTTTTAAATTTAACTAAATCAGAAATGGAGAGAATGCAAAATGAAAAAATTAACCGCAATCATTTTAAGTTGTTTAATCGTTGCATCTGCAACAGGTTGCGCAAATAATGTACCAACAGAAAAATCTGCTCAATCAAGCAGTACTTCAACATCAAACACTTCTTCAACAAAATACAAAGCAGGTACATATACTGTTAAAACACCCGGTATGAAAGGCGAAATGACAGTTGATGTAACTTTCAGTGATTCAGCTATTACAGGTATCGAAGTTAAAGACCACAAAGAGACTTTTGGTATAGGTTATGGCCTTGATACAACACCTATTGAAGTTATTCCACAACAAATTATAGACACACAAAGTCTTGATATAGATGTTGTTACAGGTGCTACACTTACTTCAAGATTTTTGGCAGGTGCGGTAAGCAAAGCTGTTGAACAAGCAGGTGGCGATGTTAAAACTCTTAACGAAAAACGAGAGAGACCTGTTGCAAAAGACGAAACTTATGATGTAGATGTAGTTGTTGTAGGTGGCGGTTCAGCAGGACTTTCAGCAGCTATTGAAGCAGCAGAAAACGGTGCTGATGTTTTGATACTTGAAAAACAAGGCATAGTTGGTGGTGCTACTACTCGCAGTGGTGGTAAACTAATGGCAAATGGCACAGAAACACAAAAAGCTCAAAAAATCGAAGATTCAAATAAGCAAATGTTTGACTATCTAAAATCTATCGGTGGTGACTACATCAACGATGAAAAACTAAATGCTTTTGTTGAACATTCACTTGAAACATTTAATTGGATGGTTGATATGGGTGTAAAAGTCAAAGATGTTGAACCAATACACTCATCTATTCCGACATGGCGTGTACACAATGTTGTTGGTGCAGGCGGTATGACAGACGGTCATGGCGGTCAAATTATCGTTCCAATGATGGAAAAATATAAAAAAGTTGACGGTGACATTGTATATAATGTAACTGCTAACGAACTAATAGTTAACGAAAACAAAGAAATAGTTGGTGTAAAAGGTGTTAAACCAGATGGTAGCAAAGTAACAGTTAATGCAAAATCTGTTATCCTTGCAACAGGTGGTTATGCTTCAAATAAAGAAATGATGAAAGCTTATGCTGACTTTACAGACAATTACAATACACAAGTTCCAAAAGGTAATGTAGGTGACGGTATCGCAATGGCTAATGCTGTTGGTGCTCAAATTTTCCAAAACCCAAGTGTACAAGTTGTATATGTTAGCTTTACATCAGGTGTTGGTATCAATGAAGAATCAGGACTTATTGTATCAGAAGATGGTAAACGTGTAGTAAATGAATATACATATCAATTCCACGTTGGTGATGCTCTAAGAAAAGAAAACAGCAATGTAGCATACTATATTGCAACTTCAAACGATCCAAACAAAACTGTACAATATGCTATGACACTTGATTCTACTGTAAGTGCAAACTCTATTGAAGAACTTGCAAAACTTATCAATATTGATGAAAAAACTCTTAAAGCAACTGTTGATCGTTACAATGAATTATGCAAAAAAGGTACTGATGACGATTTTGGCAAACCTGCTGATAAGATGATAGCTGTTGAAGGTGAAAAATATTTTGCAATCCAACTAAACCCAGCTGTTACAGTTACATACAGCGGTATTGTTACTGACCTAGGATCACATGTTCTTGATAAAGACAACAAACCAATCAAAGGTCTATATGCAGCAGGCGAAACCGCTTTCCCCGGACTATTCGGTACAGAATACCCAGGTTGTGGTGTAGCTATTTCTTCCGGTTCATACTATGGTCGTGTAGCCGGTGAAAATGCAGCAAAAGGTCAATAATTCAATTACAATTATAAATACATGATTTCAAAAAGAAACGGACTTTGTCTAAACAACAAAGTCTGTTTCTTTTTTATGTCATTCCCAATTTAATTTATAATTACCACTTGCTTTATAAAACTTTATTTTCATATAATATCTTTCTTTGGCTTGTATTGTTAATTTATCCGTTGGATTATCTGAATTAAGGGTTAATAATATCTCTTTGTCTTTATTTAATATAAGTAAATCCACAGAACCTTCATTAATATTGCTGTCAAAAGTAAAGCTCACTGATCTTGTATCATCAAATTTAAAAATGCGTTGAATAAATCCTGTACATCTTGTAAATTTTGCAGAACAATTTTGATATAAATTTCCTGAACCAAAAAATAACAATGTGGCTACTGTTTTTATTGAAATATATCCGTTTATATATAATACATAAAATAATAATCCAAATAACAGAAAAACTAT
>JAHHTR010000004.1 GCA_020024515.1 Angelakisella sp. | reverse complement strand
GTTTTTTTGCAAATTTATCAAAAGACAAAAAATCTTGTATGTTTCTTATAATAATACCTTTACTTACAGATATTTTATAAGTTAATGGTGATATTTCACAGAATAATTTTCTCTTCTTCATAAATTTAAACACCTTTATAAATTTTATAATACTAAATTTACTGATATTATACCATAGAAATTTCTATATGAATAGTGTAGCTATATTCAAAATGATGTATTTTTATCGCTTTTGTATAGTAAGTATTAGAACAAAATCGTTGAGAATTTTTCTGTATCTGTATAGGTATTTAAGCTGTAATTTATAACATCTTGTTTTGCTATTCACACCATTCTTATTTTTTCACTGTTTAACAGTCTATATGCTGCACTATACAATAATAATTATTATATTTTTATATATTTGTGGTAAGCAATGAATTGATTTTTTATAAATGTATAGTAGCAAACTTTGGCTATGGTGTCAATTTTGTAAACTGTTTTTTATTGTGCAAAAATGATAGAATATAGCAGAAATGTATGATAAAATATAGATATAAATAAATACTTTTAATTTCTAAGAGAAATATTTAATATGTATAGATTAACGATTTCAATTATAGTTTTTTGTGTTATGGAGTTTGGAAATGTATTGATACATAACTAAAAGCTCCCTTACACTTAAATTGATTTTAGGTGTGAGGGAGTCTTTGGTTTTATAATTAGAGAAATCAATTCTTAAATTATGATGTTATTTAATAATTGTTATTTATAGTATAATACAAATCAAACCACTGCAACCCTCATTTATTATTCGTTCAATGGTTTCTTGAATCTTAATTCGCGCGTCCTGTGGCATACGGTAGAGTTTATTGTGTAAACCCTCGTTTACCAATTCGTGTAAACTCTTACCGAAGATATTACTTTCCCATATCTTTTCGGGAGTGTCTTCAAATTCTTGAAGAAGATAATGTACAAGTTCCTCTGACTGTTTTTCACTGCCCACAATGGGTGAAACCTCTGTTGTAATATCTGCTTTCATCATATGTATGCTTGGAGCGGATGCTTTTAATTTAACACCATATCTGCCACCTTGTTTGACTATTTCAGGTTTTTCCAGTGTTAATTCGGATAGTGAAGGCATAACAATACCATACCCTGTTGCGTTTACTTCGTCAATAGCGCCACGTATTTTATCATACTGTTTTTTGATTTCGGTTAGTTCCAGCATACATGGCATAAGGTCTTCTTCACTGTTTAAGTTTAAACCTGTCTCATCACTCAAAATTTTATAAAAGATACCATTGCTCATATCAATTCTGCAAGTGACTTGTCCGCTGCCAAGGTCAATGTTGCTTGCTTTTGCATAGTCAATATATTCACATTCTGTTAGTTCTTTTATCGCATCATCAATACTATTTACACTGTTGATTTTGGGTGCAGTTGCTTTTATTGTATCATATACAGAACGTTTTAGCTTATGCTCTTTTGGTAAGTTCATAAGCCAAGTTGGAACATTAATTGCAACTTGCTTAACGGGAAATTGATAAAGAACCGCTTTCAGTATATCTGATATTATTTCTTCATTTAGTTCAAGACAGTTTATTGTAATTACCGGTACGTTGTATTTTTTTACCATACTTTCACGAAGTTCTCTGTTTTCTTTACTGTCAGGTTCTGTACAGTTAAGCAGTATAACGAATGGTTTGTCAATTGCTTTTAATTCTCCGACAACGCGTTCCTCTGCTTCCACATATTCTTCACGAGGAATATCTGTTATGCTGCCGTCTGTTGTTATTACAATACCTATTGTACTGTGTTCGGTTATAACTTTTTTTGTTCCGATTTCTGCCGCCATATTAAAAGGTATTTCTTTTTCAAACCATGGTGTCATAACCATTCTGGGTTCATTATTTTCTATATATCCCATTGCTGCAGGTACTATGTAGCCCACACAGTCAATCATTCTTACATTTAGTGAAATATTATCTTCTAGTTTAATTTTTACTGCTTCTTCCGGAACAAATTTTGGTTCGGTAGTCATAATGGTTTTGCCTGATGCCGATTGCGGAAGTTCGTCTATTGCTCTGTCTTTTACAGTTTGATTTTCAATATGTGGAATAACCATATTTTCCATAAATTTTTTTATGAATGTGGATTTACCGACTCTGACAGGACCAACAATACCCAAATAGATATTTGAGTCGGTTCGTTTGGCTATATCTTTGTAAACTGTTTTATTGTTCATAATTGCACCGTCTTTCATTTAAATATTTTTATAATTAATTTAGGATACATAGTTTGGAATAAAAAGAATATCCTTTAAGATATATATATTTTAATATTTAATGGTTTATACATATAGTAATGTAGATATTTATATTTGGACAACACCACACAATTAACACTTGCCGTTTCAAATAGTGCCTTGCATATAAATTTTCAATAATACTTCACAAAATGCTTGGAAATACATCTGGTGTTACCTTTGTTTATTTTAAACAGCTTTTGTAAATAATATTTATAAAATAACAAAACTATTGTTTTATTGTTTTTTTTATCATATAATATATATGTGATAGTGTGATATAAATAAAGTAATTTTTTAGAAACGGGGCTTTTGTTATGAATAATTTAAGAGAAAAACTGGAATTGCCAAAAGAAATACAAAAAATACACTGTATAGGTGTAGGTGGCTCCGGAATGTTTCCGATTATACAAATATTAAAAAGTTGCGGTTATGATATTAGCGGAAGTGACAATAATGAAAGCGACATAGTTGCTACTGAAAGAAAGATGGGCATTAACGTAATTATGGGACAAAGTGCCGATAATATAAAAGATGTTGATATGGTAATGTATACAGCAGCTATACTTGACACAAATGAAGAACTTGTGGCTGCAAGAAATTCAGGGGTGTATCTTTATGAGAGAGCGGAAATTTTGGGAGCTATATCAAAGGCTTTTGACAGGGCGATAGGAGTTACGGGAACTCACGGAAAAACAACAGTGACATCAATGCTTACACAAATATATTTTGGTGCAAACCTTGACCCATCGGCTGTAATCGGCGGTAAATTGAAGGCAATAAATGGATATGGCAGAGCGGGTGAAAGTGATATATTTTTGTATGAGGCTTGTGAATTTAAAGACCATTTTTTGCAAACCTATCCAAACACTTCTGTAATACTGAATATTGACAATGACCACATGGAGTATTTTGGTACAATAGAAAATGCCATTAAATCTTATGTAATTTTTGCAAATAAATCAAACAGAGTTTTTTATAATATAAGTGATAAAAATACAACGATTGCAATAGACAGTGTAAATGAAAATGTAGAAAAAATCAGTTTTGGTTGGGATAGTAATGCGGACTTCTATCCTGAAAATATAGTTGTAAATGACGGATTTACACGTAGTTTTGATTTAATGCATAAAGGTGAATGTTTGGGGAATATAGCAATATCGGTGCCGGGTAAGCATAATATATTGAATGCTGTATGTGCTTGTGCTGTGGCATATAGCGACAATATACCTTTTGAAAAAATAAAGACTGAAATAGTAAAATTTACAGGTGCTGGAAGACGTTTTGAGTTTGTGGGAAGATATAACGGTGCAACAATAGTAGATGACTATGCACACCACCCAGCAGAAATAGCAGCTACACTAAATGCTGCAAAAGAACTTGGCTTTAAAAGAATATGGGCAGTTTTCCAACCGTTTACATTTTCGCGTACTCAAATACTATTGAATGAATTTGCAGAAGCTCTTTCGATTGCCGATAAAGTGGTGCTTAGTCCTATTATGGGAAGTCGGGAAATAAATACTTGCGGAATAAAATCAGAGGATTTATGCGAAAAGACAAAAAACTGTATTGCCTTGCCGTCGTTTGAAAAAATGGCTGAATATATACGAGAAAATGTCGAAGAAGGTGATATTATCATTACATTGGGCTGTGGAGATATATATAAATGTGCAAGAATGATATGTAAATAAAAATAGAAGAACAAGGGGAAAATGTATGGAGAAAAAACAAATTAAAACAATGGCTTTATATGCGGCACTGGTTGTATTGTTTTATTGGAGTCTTGAAAATTTAAATGTTATAAAGAACGGTATCAATTATACATTTACACTTATAGGTCCGTTTATTATGGGTTTGGGGTTTGCGTTTATAGCCAATATTCCTATGAGTGCCATGGAGAGAACATTTTTAAAAAAAATTAAAAAGAAACAGGTTAAGAGAAGTATATCGCTTGTAACTACGATTTTGTTATTACTGGCTATTGTATTTTTTATGTTGTTTTTGGTAATACCTGAACTTGGCAAAAGTGTTGCACAGATAGGTCCTGCAATTAATCCGTTTCTAACAAGAATGGGAGAAAATTTAGCAAAAATTACAGCTGACAGACCTGAAATAATGCAGTTTATAAAAGAGCAAATACCTGATACAAAGACGATTATCAATACAGTAATACAATTTGCAAAAGTAGGGCTGGTCGGAACAGTAGGTTCTACAATAAATGTTATTATGCATTTTGTTAATGGTGTTGTTTCATTTGTTCTTGCTTTTATTTTTTCTGTATATATATTATTGCAAAAAGAAGAAATGGCAGTGCGTTCAAAACGCTTATTACAGTATCTTATAGGTGAAAAGAAAACAGATAGTTTGGTATATGGACTTGAAGTATCAAGAACAATTTTTTCGAATTTTATATCAGGACAATGTTTAGAGGCTGTTATTTTAGGCTGTATGTTCTTTGTAACAATGACAATATTCAGACTTCCTTATGCTTTGCTTGTAGGTGTGCTTATTACAGTAACAGCTCTTGTTCCATACATAGGCTCATTTATCGGGTTTATGATAAGTTTGTTTTTAATATTTATGATAAGCCCTGTAAAAGCACTATGGTTTATAGTCATATTTGTGGTACTTCAACAAATAGAGGGCAATCTTATTTATCCGAAAGTTGTCGGTGACTCGGTAGGACTACCTCCTGTTTGGGTTCTTTTGGCTGTACTTATCGGTACAGGCGGATTTGGTTTAATAGGTTTACTTTTCTTTATTCCTCTTTTCTCGGTATTTTATACATTGTTGTGGGATAAAATTGATGGCGTAAATAGTTTGGAAAAAAATAAAAAAGTAGAAAAGAAAGAGAAAAAAATAGCTTTTAATAAAAAAGCAGGAGGCCATAAATGAAAAAAGTTTTGGGCGTGCTTTTTCATAGATTTACAGTAATTGGTGTAGCAATATTTGCACAAGTTATATTTTTTGTATTTATGGTGGAAAAGTTTAAAAATTCATTTGTATATGTATATACATTGTTAACTATATTGTCTTTTATAGTAGTTTTTTATATTTTGACAGGCAGATCAAATCCGGCATATAAACTTGCGTGGATAGTTCCTATGTTATTGTTCCCTATTTTTGGCGGCATATTTTACTTAACTTTTGGTAAAGTAAGACTGACAAAAAGCGAAAAGAGAAAAATGGAGTCGGTAGCTACAAATATAGTAAAGTATAAACACCATAACAGTGAGATAATAGATACATTGGAGCGGTATGATAAAATAGCCACTTGCCATACAAAGTATTTGTTTAACTATGCACATTCGCCAATATGGGAAAGAACAGAAGTGAAATATTTCCGTTTAGGTGAAGAAAAGTTTGAAGTATTGGTTGAAGAATTAAAAAAAGCAGAGCATTTTATATTTATGGAGTATTTTATTATTCGTGAAGGTAAAATGTGGGATACAATACTTGAAGTTTTAAAAGAAAAAGCACAACAAGGCGTAGATGTAAGAGTGATTTATGACGATGCAGGTTGTATGTTTACCCTTCCATACGGTTACGATAAGAAATTACGTGAAATGGGTATAAAATGCGAAATTTTCAATAAGTTTGTACCTGTAATTAATATGCGTTTTAATAACAGAGACCACAGAAAAATATGTGTAATAGACGGAAATGTCGGTTTTACAGGTGGTATAAATCTTGCTGACGAATACATAAATGAAATAGAAATTCATGGACACTGGAAAGATACAGCTATTATTTTAAAAGGCGATGCTGTATGGAATTTGACACTTTTCTTTTTGTCAATGTGGTCATTCCTTACAAATACCAATGATGACTGCTTGGATTACAGACCTGATAAATATCACGAGTTGCCTGTGGTTGGTGATGGTTATGTGCAACCGTTTGCCGATAGTCCGCTTGATATGGAGTGCGTGGGTGAAAGTGTATATCTTAATATGATAAACAAAGCGCAAAAGTATATATATATAACCACACCGTATCTAATAATAGATAATGAGATGGTTACGGCTCTGTGTATTGCCGCAAAGAATGGTTTAGATGTACGCATAATAACACCACATATTGCAGACAAATGGTATGTTCATGCGGTTACACGTTCATATTATGATGTGTTGATAGAGAGTGGTGTGAAAATTTATGAGTATACACCGGGATTTATACATGCAAAATCTTATGTATGCGATGATAAATATGCGGTAGTAGGTACAATAAATATGGATTACCGCAGTTTGTATCTGCATTTTGAATGCGGTGTATTTATGTGTGGTTCAAGTGTTGTGCTTGATATTAAAAAAGACTTTTTGGACACACAAAATCTTTCACAAGAGATAACTTTGGATAAATGTAAAAAGGTATCTGCTGTTACACGTTTTTTCCGTACATGTTTAAGCATTTTTGCACCGCTTATGTAAGGGAAGCATCGCATAATATACTTATCTGTATTTGTTCGGTATTCCCTAAGTTATATTTTATTAGGAGTTGATTTATCATTAATACTGATGAAAGAAGAAAAGCAATACTGACACTGCTACAAAAAAACAAATTGCCGATAAGTGCTACACAACTTGCAAAAAATTATGCTGTAAGCAGACAGGTAATAGTGGGAGATGTAGCGCTTTTACGTGCAGAGGGGAATAATATTACAGCAACCCCTCGTGGATATATACTTGAAAAACAAATAGAGAGCAGTTATATAGTGGCATGTAAACATTCAAAAGAAGACTTGCTTGATGAACTTTATACAATTATTGATGAAGGTTGTGGAATAGTTGATGTAATAGTAGAGCACAGCGTTTACGGACAAATAACAGGTACACTGCACTTGTTCAGCAGAAAAGATATTGATATGTTTTGGGATAATTTTTGTAAGAGCAATTCGCAACCACTATGTTCACTTACTGATGATATACATTTGCATACACTGTCTTGTCCGACACAAAAGCACTATAAAAATGTAGTTAGTGCATTGACACAAAAAGGATACATTTGCAAATAAACAGTTTATTCACAATCAAACTTGTCAATATTATGTATGTTAATAATTTCTTTTTCGATTATTATAATTTAGTAACAAAAAGGACATCTTTTTTAGTTTTTTTGTTGCTGAAAACTGTGTTATACTTGTATAATACATAACTAATAATAAGGAGAACATAATGGAGAAACTACGAAGAAAATTTTATAGAATGGAATATAAATATGGCAGGTATGCTATTCATAATTTAATGATGTATATTACCATAACAATGGTTGCTGTATATATTCTTAATTTTATGATAGGTGTGCCTATAATTAATATGTTGTTTTTCAGTCGTGTAGCTATTTTTGCCGGACAAGTGTGGAGGATAATAACATTTATATTTATACCACCTATGAGCACATCGCTTTTTTTGGTTGCGTTGGCACTGTATTTTAATTATTCTATCGGTACAACACTTGAAAATTACTGGGGAGCATTTAAGTTCAACATATATTATCTGATAGGACTGATAGGTGCAATAATAGCAGGACTTATATCAGGTTTCGGTGATGCGTCATATCTTAATCTATCTTTGTTTTTGGCTTTTGCTCAACTGTTTCCGGATACAGAATTTTTACTTTTCTTTATAATTCCTATAAAAGCAAAATATCTTGGATATTTCAGTATGTTACTGTTTGTACTTGCTTTTTTTGCAGGTAATTTTTCAACAAAAATGGCAATACTGTTTTCTGTTTTAAACTTCTTGCTGTTTTTCGGAAAAGACTTTTTTGATGATATAAAATATCAAATAAATATCTACAAAAACAGAAGACGTTTCAATAAAAAATAACTTCATTAATAACAGAGTAATTTATGTTTGTAGATTACTCTGTTTTGTTGTATGTTGGTATAAAAGGTGGTGTGATGATTGGCGGAATATTCCGAACTTATAAAAAAATTTGATAAAATACGTGACTATATGCGTGACTTCTATATATATGGATTTAGAACACGTGATGATTTTTCCATAAAGAGCTTACGTAGTTACGACAACGAAAAACGCAGAATTGAAAGTTATTTATACGATATAATGAGTTTTAGACAAGACGAAAACGGAAAGCGTGTCTTTATTTCTGTTGATTGTGCATCTATTAATACAAATCCGCTTTATCGTGCTTTTAAAACAAAGTCTTTTACTAAAAATGATATAACACTGCACTTTATCATATTGGATATATTAACCGAACATTCGGCACTGTCAATACCACAAATAGCAGATATAATTTTTGATGAATATTTATCGATTTTTCAAGAACCTATAATATTTGATTTATCAACTATAAGGAATAAATTGAAAGAATATGAAAAAATAGGAATTCTTACATCTGAAAAACACGGTAAAAATCTTTTGTACTCAATGTTAAGAGATGATATTGATATTAATAATTATTGTGATGCAATTACTTTTTTTGCGGAAAGCTCGCCGATGGGGGTTGTGGGTAGCTTTTTGCTCGATAAGTGCAAAAGTATTCAGAAATGTTTATCTTACAAGCATCACTATATTATGAATGCACTGGATAGCGAAATAATAGAAGTTATATTACAGGCAATACATAGTAAAAGAAAAATAGAGATAACAAATTTTATATCAAAAACTCAAAGAGAAGAAATAGTGATAGTTACACCCTTAAAATTTTTGATAAGTGTACAGGGTGGGAGACAGTATATTGCTTGCAAACAACAACGTACGAATATAATTAAAAATTACAGACTTGATTATATAAAGAAAGTTGATATTTTAGATAAAGATGAGTTTTTTGATGATAATTACAAAAAATTGGAAGTGATACTTGCAAATACTTGGGGAGTAAATATAGGTAATACAAAAGATTTAGAAAAAATAGTTCTGACATTAAGCATTTTACAAAATGAAAAGTATATTGTAAATCGACTGCTAAGAGAGGGACGTGGCGGTAAGGTTACACAGATAGACGATACTACATATACTTATGAAAAAGAATTATATAATGCGCAAGAGGCACTTCCGTTTATAAGAACTTTTATAGGTAGAATAATAAAGTTTGAGTGTACAAATGAAAATGTGAAAAATACATTTTATGAAGATTTGGAAGAAATGCAAAAGATGTATGAGGAGTGAAAAAAAGTGTTATTCAACGAAATATACAGTACATACTACATCGCTATGGCAAAACTCATTGAAAAAGCAATAGACGGAGAATTGAGTAATAAAAATGCAAATGAAATAATTAACAGCATAGCTTTTTCGGATAGTTATATATATTTTTTGGATAATATAAAGAGTGAACAGTGGCAACTGATAACAAAGGACTTTAATACAAATATTAAAACCTATCCGAAAATGCCGATTACAAATTTACAAAAGAGTTTTTTAAAAGCAATTTCGCTTGACAAACGTTTTAGGCTGTTTTGTGATGATATTATAGGTTTGGAAGATGTAGAACCGCTATATTTTGAAAGGGACTTTTATTATTTTGATAAAATTCTTGACGGAGATCCATATAGTGATGAAGAATATATAAAAATATTTCAGACTGTTTTGAGAGCAATAAAAGAACACAGACGTTTGAATATTGTATTTCGCAGTGGAAAGGGCATTATTACAAAAGGCATATATTTTCCACAAAAGTTAGAGTATTCGGAAAAAGATGATAAATTCCGTATAATATGCAGTGGTGGTTCGGTTATTAATATGGCACGTATAAAAACCTGTACTTTTGGTGCAATAGTTAATATCTCTGACATTAAGCCGATTGATAGAAATGAAAGTACGGTTGTTATAAGTATAAAAAACGAAAGAAAAGCACTTGAACGCTGTATGTTACACTTTGCAAATTTAAAAAAAGAAACAAGGCAAATTGATGATAAGTTTTATGAAATGAAACTGACATACTATAAAGACGATGAGACAGAAGTACTTATACGTATACTGTCTTTTGGTCCAATGCTCAAAGTTATCAGTCCGCAGAGCTTTATAGATTTAATCAAAGAGAGACTAAACAAACAAAAAAGTTGCGAACTTAGATAGTTTTATTTAAGTTCGCAACTTTTTTTCAATGATAAAGGAAAAATTTTACTGTATCATAGTATTGCTGACAAAAACTATATGTGCGGATATTAAAAATATTCCACTCTGCCGGAGGTAGTACCAAATGGTATTGATGTCTTTGTTTGCTCACTATGGTGCAACTGCTGTTGTTGTTGGGTTCGAATCCTAACAAAAGCATTACAAATTCAATTAAAGAATTAATGAAAAGGGTTGCAAACAGTTCTGATTAAATTCAAGTTAAATATTAACCTTGCCGAAAATGGATACCGACAGTGGTTTTAATTATCCAGAGTTTTACTTCCGATTTTTAAATAAACTGTCTTAAATATTTCGCCGTCAATACTTAATGAACCGTTTGCGACAAAAAACAATTTTTTTGGAGGGTGAAGACTATGACAAAGGTAATTTATGAAAATGAAAGAGGCTTATTGTTTAAAGACGGTAAGTTTATTGATGTATTGTATAGCGGAAAACATAATTTTTTCAGAAATTGTTATTCTGTAATTGTTGTAAAAGTAGACGAAGAATTTAAAATAAAAGATTTTGATATTGAACCGTTGCTTAAAAATGAAAAATTACATAAGGATTTATCGATAATAGAAGTGCCTGATGAAAGTATTACACTTCATTATATAAATGGTAATTTTAAAGAATGTTTAACAAAGGGTAAATTTGCTTTTTGGAATGTGTATCAAAAGCATACTTTTGTGACTGTTTCTATAAAAGACGCAGAAGTGTCGGAGGAAGTTCCAAAGTATATATTTAATGAAATCCCAACTAATTTATATAAAAAAGTATTGGTGCAAGATTATGAAAAAGCAAGACTGTACTATGACGGAAAATTTGTAAAACTTCTTGATGAAGGTACATATTATTTTTGGAATAATGGTACACAGATATCTGCAGATTATGTAGATACAAGACTTTTGCAAATGAATATGCAAGGACAGGAAATGCTTACTCTTGATAAAGTAGGATTACGTATAAACTTTGTTTGTAATTATAAGATTACAGACTATATTAAAATTCACAGTGAAATAGAAGATGTAACAAATCAAATATATGTGTCTTTGCAACTTGCTTTGCGTGAGTATATAGGTAAATATAGACTTGATGAGATACTTGAAAATAAAGATAAAATATCTGAATATATGTATGCAAAACTAAAAGAAAAAGAAGAAAGTTTCTTTGTAGAAGTGTATGATATAGGTATAAAGGATATTATCTTGCCCGGTGAAATACGTGATATTATGAATACAGTGCTGATTGCGGAAAAGAAAGCACAGGCAAATGTAATAACACGTAGGGAGGAAGTGGCATCTACAAGAAGTCTACTGAATACCGCAAAACTTATGGATGAGAATAAGACTCTTTATAAACTGAAAGAGCTTGAATACTTGGAAAAAATTTGTGAGAAAGTGGGAAATATAAACGTAAGTAACAGTAATGATTTATTGTCGGAACTTACAAGAATTATGAAAGGATAGGTGTTTTTATGATAGAAATTAACAGTAAATATAGTAACGCAAAGATATTTACGGATATTGTGGAAGAAGATGCAGTGGAACAGATAAAAACACTTTGTCAGCAAGAATTTTGCAATGGGGCAAAGGTTAGAGTAATGCCAGATGTACACGCAGGAAAGGGTTGTGTAATTGGATTTACCGCAAATCTTGGGGAAATGGTTATTCCGAATATTGTCGGAGTGGATATTGGCTGCGGAATGCTTACAGTAATGCTGAAAGATATAGATATTGATTATCACAGACTAGATGATATTATTCGTGAATTTGTGCCCAGTGGCAAAAAAGTTCACGAAGGCAGAGAAGTTCGTTATCCGGAGCTTAAAGATATGGTTTGTTACAGAAGTCTTAAAGATACAAAGAGGATAGAAAAAAGTATAGGCACACTGGGTGGCGGAAATCATTTTATCGAGATAGATGTTGATGATGAAAACAATAATTATCTTGTTATACATACAGGTAGCAGAAATCTCGGTAAACAAGTTGCGGAACACTATCAAAACTTGGCATTTGATATACTGAGTGGCAAAGATAAACTTTTTGACGAACAAGAGGCGCTTATTGAAAAGTACAAAGCAGATGGAAGAAAGAAGGAAATTCAAAGTGCCATTAAAGAACTGAAAAGAGAGTTTTCGGCAAAAGGTGTTAATATACCAAAAGATTTATGCTACTTGACAGGTAAATACAGAGAGAACTATCTTCACGATATGCACATATCACAGGAGTATGCAACACTTAACCGTAAGACAATAGCCACAAATATATTGAAAAATTTGTTTGGTAAAACTTTGGAAGACTATGAGTACTTTGAGACAGTGCATAATTATATTGACATAAAGACAGGTATTGTGCGAAAGGGCGCTGTTTCTGCACAAAGTGGCGAGAAACTTTTAATTCCGATTAATATGCGTGACGGAAGTCTTATTTGCATAGGTAAAGGGAATGAGGATTGGAACTGCTCTGCCCCTCATGGTGCTGGCAGATTATTCAGTAGAACAAAGGCAAAAGAAAAGTTCAGTGTTGAAGAATTTGAAAAGACAATGAACGGTATTTATACAACATCTGTAAATCAAAATACGCTTGATGAATGTCCAATGGCATATAAAAATATGAGTGATATAGTGGATAATATAGAACCGACAGCGGAAATTCTTAAAATTATAAAGCCAAAGTATAATTTTAAAGCGGGTGAATAGAATTTTGGTAAAGCAAAGATTTTTTCTTTATTATTTTAATAAGGTGAAAATCTTTTTTTGTATTATTTAATATATTTATACAAGTTTTTTTGTATATATGTGAATGGATTTTTTTTAATAGTATGATATAATATTACTCGGTATTCTTAATTTTACAAATATGTATCAAACATTTGTTGTTTTATGTGCTAAATTTTACTGAGGAGGATAAAAGAGAAATGAAAGCTATTCTTGTATTAATAGATAGTTTAAACAGACACAATATGGCTTGCTACAATAAAGAAACAAAGGTAATGACCCCGAATATTACTGAATTTTCGGAAAACTGTGATGTTTACCATAATCATTTTATAGGCTCTACACCGTGTATGCCGGCAAGACGTGATTTGTTTACAGGCAGACTTAACTTTTTGGAAAGAGGTTGGAGCGGAATAGAGCCATTTGATGTAACTTTACCAAATACACTAAAAGAAAATAAAATATATACACATATAGAGACAGACCACTACCACTATCTGGAACTCGGCGGAGAGGGATATTGTCAGATGTTTGATACGTGGTCAATGCAACGTGGACAGGAGAGCGATCCATGGGTATCAAGAGTTATTAAAGAAGAAATACCTGATCACTATGGTAGAGTGCGTCCACAGTATGAACTAAACAGAAAAATGTTTAAAGATGAAACTCTTTATCCAACACCAAAGACGTTTGAAAGTGCTTGTGAGTGGCTTGATAACAATAAAAATGCGGATAATTTCTTTATGACACTAGAAGTTTTTGATCCTCATGAACCTTTTGACTGCCCGGAAGAATATCTTGCAATGTACGGAGATACATATAAGGGTAAACGTTATGACTGGCCTGAATATGCACCAATATCCGAGCCGGAAGATGCTCACAAACACATACAAAACAGATATGCGGGTACTCTTACAATGACTGATAAATGGTTTGGTAAATTTATTGAAAAGCTCAAAGAAGTTGGAATGTATGACGATACACTGATAATATTTACAGCAGATCATGGACATTTACTTGGAGAGCATGGATTTTTGGCAAAAAACTATATGCACCAGTATGATGAGCTTGCGCATATACCGTTACTTGTACACAATCCAAAGCAACAAAACAGAGTAGATAAATATAAGCTTACACAAAATATTGATGTAATGCCAACAGTTTTGGAGTACTTTGGAATAGATGTGCCAAAGACAGTACAAGGAATATCTCTGTATAAAGAAAATAATCGTGAGGGAGTGCTTTATGGTGCATTCGGCAGAGCGGTAAATGTTGCCACACCGAGATATAGATATTTAAGAGCACCAAAAGATGACAACCAGCCTTTGTATCAATATGCGGCAATACCAACAACTATGCGTGAGTATATAGGTGTAAAAAATGCAGATAAAATAGAGTGCGGAAGATTTTTATCATATACAAATTTTCCTGTTTACAAAATACCTGAAAATAAAATTAATAATAAGTATATAAAAGAGACATTGTTATTTGATATGGATTATGATCCAAAACAGGAAAATGCCATAAGAGACAGTGAAGTTGAAAATAAAATGATAGAACTCTTGAAAAATCTATTAAATGAATATGAATCACCCAAAGAACAATTTGAGAGACTGGGACTTATTGCAAGTAAGAATAGTTAAAGTAATGCTCTATTTGTAATTTTGTGGCATTAGCTAAAATAAATTTTTGCCAAAATATAGCATTTTATATAAAAAAATTTAAAATGAAAAAAAGGTTTAGCTAATTTTAATATTTTTTAATTTTAAAAGTTATGATATACTTACTTTGTAAAATACTGTATATTGTATTTTATGTAAAAAAACAGAGTAGATTAATGAGCGTTAAGTGCTGTTTGAACGGGGAGTTGTCAAACGGACGAAAGATTTTTTAAAAAAATTTGCGGTTCATTTTTCGCATCCCGCTGTTATATAATAATTGGATTTGCGTCTTAATATGTCTTTTTTAGAGCAAAAAATCCTACAAAATTATATTGATTTTGGTTATATAACTGTTGAGAAAATCTGTTGTTTGCTTTTAACACATTTATTTTTGAAAAGTTATTATTAAAGGAGGATTTTTTGTGATTAATGAAACAAACAACGTATTTAACACACCATTTTCGATAAGGTATTGGCAAGAGGCGTGCGGTGAGTTTAAAAAAACAAAAATGCTTGTCATAACATCACTGTTTATTGCACTTAAAATTGCAATGTCCTATTTGTTTATTCCAATTCCGGGAATAAACGGACAGCGAATATCACTTTCATTTTTTGTGGTCGCGCTTACTTCTATGGTTTGTGGACCTGTTTTGGGTGGTATGGCTGGTATGATAAGTGATTTGATAGCCGCACATTTATTTCCGACAGGTCCGTTTTTCTTTGGATATACAATTACTGCAACGGTAAGTTCTTTTATATATGGGTTATTTTTTTACAGAGCAAAAATATCTGTAACAAGAATTTTTATTTGCAAGCTTTTGGTAAATATGCTTGCTCATGTAGGTTTAAATTCTTTGTGGCGTGCAATGATTACAAATGTTGACTTTACAACGATAGCCATACTCAATTTGCCTAAAAATATAATAATGTTGCCAATAGAGACATTTTTGTTATATCTATTTTTTAAAGCATTGACACCTATTCTAAAAAGAGAAAATCTTATAAAAATATAATTAAGTATTATTAAAGCAAACAATGTGTAATGATAAAATTATATCATTGTTTGTTTTTTTGTAATTTTATTATTAATATTTAGTATATAAATCTCTTTTCATTTACAAAATAGTATGATATAATATAGTAACTTTTATAATTTCTATTTATAAATAAGTGTTTTTAAATGAGAGTTTTTATAAATTATTCTTAAAAAAGGAGGGGGTAATGGTTGGATAAACTAAATCTATATAGACCGCTTTATTTGATAGTGTTGATAATGAGTGGTGTAGGTTTTTGTACTTCTTATTTTGTAAGTAAAGAATATTTTGTTTTATGGTCAATTATTTGGATAATAACAGTAGCCGCTACTTTGGTTAGGGGTTATTTTATCAGTAGAGACAATAAAAATTATTATAAATATCTGCGCAATATGATGAACAGCAGATTTGAAAAAAAAGGTATGGATATGCCACTTCCTGTGGTAATAATATCCAATACAGGCTTTGTTTTTTGGAGTAATCAGCTTTTTACCTCAAATATTGCTGACGATGACACAAATATTTTTGAACTGTTGCCTAACATAGACTATACATTTGAAAATCATAATGAAGGATATAATGTAACAGTTAACGGACATAATTATACAGCTTTTGTAATACCGATAGTTTATAATAATGAGAAAGCTTTTCAGTTATTGTTTATCGATGACCATAATTTAAAACAATATTCACAGCTTTATTTTGATACAAGACCAAGTGTTATGATAATGCAAATAGATAATTATAGTGAGATGTTTGTTGATGCAAAAGAAAATGAACGTACAAAAATCACAGGTGATATAGAACATATAATAGATGCATTTGCTGATGAAAACCACGCATTTTTGCGAAAGGTTGATAAGGATAAATATGTCAGTGTTGTAGAAGAAAAATATATGCGTTCTATAATAAAAGATAAATTCAAGATACTTGATAGTGTACGTGGCATAGACGTTGGCGAAAAGATGACACCGACACTGTCAATAGGTGTTGCAAATACAGAATGGGATTTGTATAAATCCGAAATAGATGCAAGACAGGCACTAGATATGGCGCTGGGCAGAGGCGGTGACCAAGTAGCTATGAAGCAGAAAAACGGTTATGAGTTTTATGGTGGTTTGAGCAGAGGTGTTGAAAAACGTAATAAGGTACGTACAAGAATAGTTGCCAATGCTATCTCTGAAACACTTAAAAATTGCAGCAATATATTACTTATGGGACATCGTTTTTCAGATTTGGACTGTTTGGGTTCATCAATAGGTATGTGCGCAGGTCTTCGTGACAGAGATAAGCAAATAAATATTGTTATTAATAAAAGTAAGTCTCTTGCACTTTCACTTTATAATAAAATGCAAAATGATGAATTTTATTCAAAGGTATTTATCTCACCGCAACAGGCAGAGGATTATGTTGACCAAGATACACTGCTTATAATTTTGGATACACATGTACGAGATTTGCTTGAAAGTCCGGAGATATACGATAGATGTAAAAATATAATTGTTATTGACCATCACAGAAAAATGGTAAATCATATAGACAACAGTATTATATTTTTCCACGAACCAAATGCGTCATCAGCATCGGAAATGGTAACGGAATTGGTGCAGTATCTTGCAAAAAAACCAGATAAAATATCAATTTTGGAGGCAGAGGCACTTTTATCGGGTATAACACTTGATACAAAGAACTTTACTATGCGTGCGGGTGTACGTACATTTGAAGCAGCAGCTTTTTTGAGAAAACTCGGTGCTGATACAATAGAAGTAAGAAACTTGTTTGCATCAAATATTGATGACTATAAACAACGTGTACGTCTTGTATCTTCGGCAGAAATATACCATAACTGTGCTATTGCAAGCAGCGAAGGAGTTTCGGACGGCGAAGATATAAGAATAATAGCTTCACAAGCGGCAGATGAACTACTGACAATATCGAATGTTGATGCGTCATTTGTAATGTTTGAAACAGACTTTGGTACGTCTATTTCAGCAAGAAGTATGGGCAGAGTAAATGTACAGTTAATTATGGAGAGTTTAGGTGGCGGCGGTCATCAAACAATGGCAGCAGCACAATTCCAAAATGAATCTATGGAAAATTGTCGTCAAAAATTACTTATTGCAATAGAAGATTACTTTATGGGTATAGAAAAAGAAAAGCAAGAAGAAAAGTAGTTTTTTAAAAGCAATAAAATCTATTTTTATAGAATAAACAGAATGAATAGTAAAAAGATTGGAGATATAAAGAAATGAAAGTTATATTATTACAAGATGTTAAAGGTTCAGGAAAAAAAGGTGAACTTATAAATGTATCTGACGGATATGCAAACAACTTTTTGATAAAGAAAAAACTAGCTGTAGAAGCAAATAATCAAACACTTACAGAGATGAAAAATCGTGATGAATCTATTGCACACAAAGCAGCAGAAGAACTGAGAATTGCAAAAGAAAACTCAGCAAAAATTGACGGAAAGACAGTAAAAATTATAGCAAAAGCAGGCAATGGCGGAAAGCTATTCGGTTCTGTTACATCAAAAGAAGTTGCGGAAAATATAACAAAACAATTGTCGGTAGAAGTTGATAAGAGAAAAGTAAGTCTATCTTCTGACATTAAAGCTTTCGGAACATTTACAGCAGAGGTAAAATTCCATGTTGGCGTTGTTGCAAAAGTTAGTGTAATGGTTACAGAGGAGTAATTTTTTATAATGGAAGAAAACCAAAATTTTTCCACAGATATGTTTTCGGTAAATATGCCTTATAGTTTGGAAGCAGAACAATCCATACTTGGAGCGGCCATATTAAAACCAGATTTGCTAACAGAAATAATGAATAAAGTTAAGCCTGAGTATTTTTATCAAAAAAATAACAGGCTTATTTATAGTGTACTTATAGAAATGTTTACAAGTGGTAATGGTATTGATATCGTTACTATTTTGGAAAACGTAAAAAATCTCGGTATTTTTGATACACCACAGCAAGCAAGGGTATATATATATTCACTTGCAGAAATATTGCCATCTGTATCAAATGTAGAATCATACATTGAAATTATAAAGCAAAAATATATTTTGCGTTCACTGATTGATATATCAAAAGAAATTGTTACAAATGCAATGGATAGCAGTGCAGATGCAACGGCACTGATGAATTTGGCAGAGCAAAAAATATATGATATTCGTGAGGGTAAATCAGACAATACTCTTGTTCCGATTAAAGATGTTTTGATTGAAACCTATGACCATTTGCAAAAATTGAGTGGCGAAAAACGAAATGACTATTTGGGTATTTCAACAGGATACTCGGCACTCGATAACTATATTACCGGTCTTAATAAAAGTGACCTGTTACTTATAGCGGCACGTCCTGGTATGGGAAAGACAGCTTTTGCACTTAATATTGCGGCAAATGTTGGTATACGTGGGAAAAAGACAGTGGCGATATTTTCGCTCGAAATGGGTAGAGAACAGCTTGCACAACGTCTTTTATCATCAGAAGCACTGGTTGAAAGTCAAAAAATAAAGATAGGTTCACTGAATGATGATGATTGGACAAGCATAAGTAATGCGACAGCTTCACTTGCGCAGACCAATATATATATTGATGATACCGCAGGTGTGACAGTTGCGGATATGAAGGCAAAACTCAGACGATTAAAAAATATAGATTTGGTTGTTATTGACTATTTACAGCTAATGTCGACCGGTAAGAACAGCAATAACCGTGTTCAAGAGGTATCTGAAATTACACGAAACCTAAAAATTATGGCTAAGGAACTTAATATTCCCGTTATCACCCTTTCGCAGTTATCCCGCGGAACAGAGAGCAGAACAGACCACAAACCTATGCTTTCAGACTTGCGTGAGTCTGGATCAATAGAGCAAGATGCCGACATAGTAATGTTTTTGTATAGAGAGGGTTACTATAATGATGAGGCAGATGACCAAACAACTGCAAAATGTATAGTGGCAAAAAACAGACATGGTTCAACAGGTACGATTGATTTGTACTGGGACGGTCAATATACAAGGTTTAGCAGTATTGAATATAGAAATTAGATATAAGGATTTTTATAAAAATGTATGAAAGTGAACTGATTAAAATAGCAACAAAGACAATTATTGACTATGATATGATACAAAAAAATGACCATATAGTTGTAGGTGTATCCGGTGGAGCGGATTCGGTTGCGTTACTTCTCTTTTTGTGTAATATTAAGAAAAAATATAATTTGCAACTTACAGTGTGTCATATAAACCATTGTTTGCGTGGAGAAGACAGTGATAATGATGAAAAGTTTGTTTTAAATTTGTGTGAAAAGCTTGGTGTCGCTTGTGATGTTCTTAGATTTTCAGCAGATATTGAGGCTCAGGAAAATCATATAGGTATAGAGGAATATTCACGCAAGAAAAGATATGATTTTTTTAAAGCTCATTGTGGTGGTAATGATAAAATAGCAACAGCACATAATTTAAATGATTCAATTGAGACAGTAATTTTTAATATGACAAGGGGTACAGCAACAAAAGGATTATGCGGAATACCATATAAACGTGAAAATATTATACGCCCGCTGCGTGATTGCAGCCGAGATATAATAGAAGATTTTGTTGTAAATAATGGTTATAATTATTGTACGGATAAAACAAATTTTGAAGATATATATAATCGCAACAAAATAAGGCTGAATGTAATTCCGGAACTTATGAAGATAAATGGGAATTTATTAAATACAGTAAACAGAATGTCCACACAGCTATACAGTCAATATAAAATGGTGGAAGAATTGGCAAGAAAAACTCTTGAAAATTCTATGATTGCGGAAAATACAAATAACACAGATATATGTTATAACAGAAAAGCTTTAATAGATAATTATGATTGCATAAACTTTGAGATTATAAAGCAAATAGCAGACAATATAGGGATAGAAGTAAGCGAAAAAAAACTTGGACTTTTGCATAAGATGTTTATTGATGGAAATGGTACTTTACAATTATCAAAAAAATATACAATAAAAATAGATGCCAAATATGTGTATATAAAAAAAATAAAAGAGCCATATCAACATTTTAAGCAAGAAATTATCTTACCGAAAGTTAATGAAGAAGTGAAATATAATATATTAGATTCAAAATTTATAAAAATTTCAAATTTAGGAGAGATTTGTAAAGAAAATAATAAAAAAATTCACAATAAAGACTTAACTAATTATATAAAATGTGATAGAATGATAACATCTTTGTTTATAGAGCAAGTTTCTGATAAAGATGAAATTTACAGACAAGGCAGAGAACATAAACTTACCTATTTGTATAGATTGGGAACAAAAGGTTTTTCTGATTTTCATATTTCAAAAATGTTTGTAATAAAAGATATTGACAACAATATTCTTTGGGCAGAAAAATTTGGAGTTAATGAAAAAACGGTTAATAATTACGTTAAAAAAAATATATATTTAATAAAAGTTTTGGAGGAATAAAAAAATGGGTTTTTTTAACAGTGGGAGTATAGAAAAGGTGCTTATAAGCGAAGATGAACTTAAATCAGCGGTAAAAGAAATGGGAAAAAAGCTGACAGAAGACTACAAAGACAAAGAAAATGTAACAGTTATTGGCATTTTAAAAGGTTCTTGCGTATTTATGGTTGACCTAATTCGTGAAATAGATCTACCCATAAATATTGATTTTATGTCAGTGTCAAGCTACGGCAGTGGTGTTAAAACATCAGGTGTAGTAAAAATTATAAAAGATTTGGATTCAAATATAGAAGGCAAAGACATAATAATCGTTGAAGATATTTTGGATAGCGGTAAGACTCTTAGCTATTTGGTTGGACTACTTAGCGAGAGAAATCCAAATAGCATAAAGATTGCTACACTTTTGGATAAACCGGAAAGACGTGAAGTAGATATCAAACCTGATTATACATGCTTTACTGTTCCAAATGCTTTTGTTATAGGTTATGGTTTTGATTATGATGAAAAATATAGAAATTTACCATATGTTGGCATACTAAGTCCAAAAGAATATATGGATAAATAATATATAAAAAAAAGACAGGAGTGAAACTTTTGCAGAATAAAAATAGTAAAAAAGGCATAATAATTTATATTGTAATCCTTTTAATTCTTATGTTTGTGGCATCAAGAGTATTTACAACAAATATGAATGAAAAGCCACGTCCATATAATGAGATAATATCATACTTTCAAAATGAGAAAGTAGAAAAATATACTCTTAATTATGGTTCGGGTGAGCTGTCAATAAAGTTAAAAGGGGAACTGAAAGAAGTTAAGTATTTGGTGCCAAACTTGGGACTCTTTGTGGAAGATACACATGATTTGGTAAAAGAGTACAACATAGAACACCCTGATTCACAGATAGTACAGGTATTTATTCCACCGACAAAAATGCCGTGGTGGGCAACAATGGTACCATCACTGTTACTTCTTGTTATAATGGTTGTATTTTGGTTTGTTATAATGAGACAGGCTCGTGGCGGCGGTGGTAATCCGATGGCATTTGCTAAGGCAAAACCAAAGACACTTACAGGCACAGACAAGGTAACTTTTGATATGGTTGCAGGTGCGGAAGAAGAAAAACAAGAACTTGCTGAAATAGTAGATTTTCTTAAAAATCCGCAAAGATATAACGCACTTGGTGCAAGAATTCCGAAAGGCGTACTATTGATGGGACCTCCGGGAACAGGTAAGACGCTACTTGCAAAGGCTGTTGCAGGCGAGGCGGGTGTGCCTTTCTTCTCAATTTCAGGTTCTGATTTTGTTGAAATGTTCGTAGGTGTAGGTGCATCACGTGTACGTGATTTGTTTGAAAATGCAAAAAAAGCGGCACCAAGCATAGTATTTATTGATGAGATAGACGCAGTTGGCCGTCGTCGTGGTACAGGTCTTGGTGGTGGTCACGATGAACGTGAGCAAACACTTAACCAATTACTTGTAGAAATGGACGGTTTTGGTGCAAACAGTGGTGTAATCGTTATTGCTGCTACTAACCGTAAAGATATACTTGACCCTGCTCTTTTGCGTCCGGGTCGTTTCGATAGACACGTAATGGTAGGCTATCCTGATGTTAAAGGCCGTGAAGAAATCCTTAAAGTTCACACAAGAAACAAACCGATTGCACCTGATGTAGATTTGCGTGTAATTGCTCAAACTTCTGGTGGATTTACAGGTGCTGACCTTGAAAACTTAGTAAACGAGGCGGCTCTTGGTGCGGCAAGAAAAGCTAAGAAAGCTATAACAATGGATGAAATACAGGAAGCTACACTAAAAGTTATCATAGGTCCTGAAAAACGTTCTCACCTAGTTGTAGAAAAAGAAAGACACCTAACAGCAGTACACGAGGCAGGTCACGCAATAGTTACATTCTATTGTGAAACACAGGATAAGGTACATCAAGTATCAATTATTCCACGTGGCGGCGCAGGCGGATTTACTCTTTCTTTACCTGAAAAAGATGTTATGTATCGTACACGCAATCAAATGTATGAAGATATTTGTACACTTCTTGGTGGACGTGTTGCAGAGCAACTTGTTCTTGATGATATCTCAACAGGTGCATCTAACGATATAGAGAGAGCGACAAATGTTGCTCGTGCTATGGTTACTCGTTACGGATTTAGCGAAAAACTTGGCACAATGGTTTATGGTAAAGATGATAACGAAGTATTTTTGGGTATGGATTTGCAACATGACAGAGGTTACAGTGAACAAATTGCCGCTGTTATTGATGATGAAATTCGTGCTTTGATTGATAAAGCTTATGCGCAAGCAGAAAAACTTATCTCTGAAAATATGGAGAAACTGAAAGTTCTTGCAGATTATCTTGAAAAATACGAGAAAATCGATGGCGAAACTTTTGCAAAACTAATGCGTGGTGAAATTTCCACAGACGAGCTTGAAGTTGAAGCAAAACGTGCTGAGGAAGAAGAACAACGTAAACGTGAAGAAGACAAAAAGAGAATTTTGGAAGACGAAAAAAATAAAGAAAATTCACAGCCTTCTCACGAGAGCCATATTCAAGGTGTTAAGGATAGTTTTGTTCGCAAGGTGCATAATTTACATGAAAGTCGTGAGAATAATCCACAAAAACAAGATGTTAATCAAAAGCTAAATACAGATGTAAATTCCAATGTAAATACGAATACAGAAAGTACAGATGTAAATACAGAAAACTCCGAGAACAAAGAGAATACAGATAACTCTGAAAATAAAGAATGATTGATAATAAAAGAGGTACCGGTATGTTGATACTGAAACCTCTTTTATTTTGAAAAATACAATATAAAAAAGGAAAGAAGCTAAGTGTATAGCCTCTTTCCTCTTTATTGTTATTATTATTAATTCATTATTTATGTAGGATTTGTTTTCTGTGTCTATATTATACAAAAAAGATTACAATTCTACCTTTTTTGGTTACGAACAGTATCTTTTTAGATTACAAATATGTGATAATTAGTATGAATACATATTCTTTGAGTGAATTCATAAAAATAATAAATCTTTATAAAATCAATATATTATATATACTTGACTTTATAAAATTATCTTTGTATAATATCAAATAATGTGTTTAGTTATTATTTATATATAATATTATAATAAAAATAGCATATTATATAATTAAATAAAAAGTACGAAATACTTAATTTACATAGTTTGGAGTATTTTTATTCTATATTTTTTAATAAAGGAGTATTTTATTATGGCACAAGAAGTTTTAATGACAGAAGAAGGATATAAAAAGTTAGCAGAAGAATTAAAAGAATTAAAAACTGTAAAACGTACAGAAATATCAGAAACAATAAAAGTAGCAATCGGCTTTGGCGATTTGTCAGAAAATAGTGAGTATCACGAAGCAAAAGACGAACAAGGCAGAATCGAAGGCAGAATCGCAGAGCTTGAAGAAAAACTAAAACATATCAAGATAATAAACAAAGATGAAATTTCAAAAGATACTGTTTCTATCGGTTCTATTGTTACTATTGATGATGATGGCTTTGAAATGGAATATAAAATAGTAAGTGCTGCTGAAAAAGTAGAGGAAGGCGAAAATGCAATAACAGACATTTCGCCTGTTGGTAAAGCACTATGTGGTCACAAAATCGGTGATATTGTCAGTGTTGATGCGCCATCAGGCACATTTGAAATAAAAATTGTTAATATAAGAATATAATATAATAATAAAAAAGGTTCTTTCAGAGATTAAAAAAATCAAAGAGAGAACCTTTTGTTGTTTTTTTTAGTAAATAATGATATACTTAGTCTAATGTTTTAATAATTAGGAGAAAAAATGAAATTTAAACGTATTTATATAGAAATATCTAATATTTGTAATTTGAAGTGTACATTTTGCAAAAAATCAAATAGGGAGAAAAATATTATGAGTGTGGAAAATTTTAGAAAATATGCCACACAAGCCCGTGAATATACGGAGTATATATATTTGCACATATTGGGTGAACCACTGCTTCACCCAAACTTCTCGGAAATATTAGGTATTTGTGAGAAACTTGGTTTTAAAGTAAATCTTACAACAAATGCAACTCTCCTTACAAAAATGTCTGATACCATAATAAATTCGAAAGCAATGCGACAAGTAAATATATCACTTCATGGATATACAGAAAAAACTCATGGTAACCTTGAAATGTGGCTTACTCAACTTGTGGACTTTGCAAAGAAATTTGCGGAAAAAGGTGGCTATACTGTTTTTAGATTTTGGACAATGGGAAAAAATAACGAAGTATACGATACAGATATGAAAAGTATGAAATTATTGCAGAAAATAACAAATTCGCAAAAGGATATATTTGAACTGCGTAAACATCACTCAATAACATTAATGGATAATGTTTTTGTAAGTTTTGATAAAGAATTTAAGTGGCCGTCAATTTATGATGAATTTATAGGAACTGTGGGAAAATGCCATGGTGCAAAGGATATGATAGGTATACTTTGCGATGGCTCAGTTGTACCGTGTTGTCTTGACGGTGAGGGTGAGTGTAGACTTGGAAATTTAAATCAAAATACACTTACTGAAATACTTAATACAGAAAGATACCAAAATATGTACAATTCTTTTTTGAAAGGTCGAATTACAGAAGAACTCTGCCAAAAATGCACTTTTAGATTGAGATTTACAAAAAACAGTTTATTATAAAAATTATTTTGATTTCTTTTGCATTTCGTCAAAAGGCTTTAAAGGACGCATAAAGCCGTCTTTTAGGGGACTACATATATCACAGGCGATTATTTTATCTTTGTACATCAGTATGTTAATATAGGCTTCTGTTTTGCCTTCATTGTAGTTTAAAACTTTAAATTTATATTGTTTTGCTTTTTTACCTTTGTATTTATCAAGGCGATATCCGTTTTGACGTTGATTGATTATGTATTGTGTGTATATTTCATCTTCTTTTTTGGGAATTGTAACAGTAGTATTATAAAAAGGTTCACTTTCTACTTCCCAACCAAAAGAGTTTATCCATTCTACAATTTCTTCGGTATTTTTGCAAGTAGGTGTTTTATTTAGTTTAACAACACTCATAGCTTGATTGTTTAAAGGTATAAAAACTACAATTAAAACAACGATAGCAACACTTAAAATAATTGATAAAATATTTTGTTTTTTTAATTTTAAGCTGACAGTAAACATTATTAACCTCCATATAAATTAATATAAATAGCCTTAGTATTAATTTATATGTTTATTTTGATAAGAACAGAACATAGGAAAGGAAAAATTTAATGCTAAAAGAGAGAATTGATAAAATAATATCTTCACAAGGAAAGTACAGCAGAAAAGATGTTAAGACTTTGATTTCACAAAAAAGGATTATGCTAAATGGTGAGATTATTAAGGATAGCGGAATAAAGGCAGATACTGAGAATGATAGAATAACAATTAACGGTGAAGATTTATTTGTAAGAAAGAATATATATCTTATGCTCAATAAACCGCAAGGCGTTGTATCGGCAACCGATGACAGAACACAAAAGACAGTTATTGACATTGTTCCGGATGAATTTAAAAGAAAGGGACTTTTCCCAGCCGGCAGACTCGATAAAGATACAACCGGCTTTGTTCTTATTACCGATGATGGAGATTTTGCACATAGAATACTTTCACCGAAAAATCATGTCGAAAAAAAGTATATAGCTACGCTTGATATACCAATAACAGAAGATATGAAAAGAGACTTTAATGCTGGTATTCAGCTAAAAGGTGAAAAAAAGTGTATGCCTGCCAATCTTGAAATTATAGATACAAATACGGCACTTGTAACAATTTATGAGGGAATGTATCATCAAATAAAGCGAATGTTTGGCTGTTATGGAGCAAAAACAGTGGGATTGCACAGAATATCAATGGGTAATCTTTGTTTAGATAAATCACTGAAAGAGGGAGAGTGTAGAGAGATAACGAAAGCAGAACTGCAAAAAATAACAGAATAGTAAAATTGACTTAATTTTAAGAGGAGAAAAGGGAAGTATGAGTAATTTTTTGACACCGAATGAGGTAATAGAGGCGAATATTAATGGAAGTATAACAAAAGCAAAAAGAAAAATCTTACCAATGTTTCTTTTGAGTATAATGGCAGGTATGTTTATAGCCTTTGGTGGTTCAGCAAGTAATGTGGCTGTTCATAATATACAAGATGTGGGTATTTCAAGGACCATAGCGGGTACAATATTCCCTGTGGGACTGATGATGATAGTATTTGTCGGTGCTGAACTGTTTACAGGCAACTGTTTACTATCACTTGCGGCACTAAGTAAAAAAGTAACATGGAAAAGTGCAGTTATAAATTTGGTTGTTGTATATATAGGTAATTTTTTGGGTGCGTTAATACTTGATACTCTTGTTTTTTATTCAGGACAATTAAATTATACAAATGGTGCTTTGGGTGCATATACAATAAAAGTTGCACTTACAAAAGTTAATATTGAGCCTATAACAGCATTTGTTTCGGGCATACTATGTAATATGCTTGTGTGCATAGCCATCTTAATGGCGACAGCGGCAAAGGATATTGCAGGTAAAGTTTTGGCAATTTTTTTCCCTATATGGGCATTTGTAATATCAGGCTTTGAACACTGTGTGGCAAATATGTTCTATATACCTATGGGACTGTTTGCAAAACTTAATCCTACATACATAGCAAGAGCAAATGAATTATATAATATTACAGAAGAACAAGTACAAGGGCTTAATATCGGCTCTATGTTTCATAATCTATTGCCCGTAACTTTGGGTAATATAGTAGGTGGAGCAGTGATTATAAGTGTTCTTTATTACTTTATAACAAAGTATGACAAAAAATAAGGAATAATTTATCAGAATAGCAATAAATTATTAATAAAATTGAGGTGTTTTGTTTGTATAATAATAGTATGTACGGTATAGTTTTAGGCGGTGGCGGTTCAAAAGGAGCATATCAAATAGGGGTGTGGAAAGCACTCAATGAACTTGATATTAAATATACAGCGGTTACAGGCACATCTGTCGGTGCATTAAACGGTGCATTTATGGCACAGCACGATTTTGAAGAGGCACTGTATCTATGGGACAATATGGATAATACTGCTGTTATGAACGATATGCCTCAGCTTACGGAAAAAGATAATAATTTTTTTGATGTAATGCGTGCATTTACCCGTCAAATAGTACTTAAAGGTGCTGTGGATATTTCACCGCTGGAAGAACTGATAAAGACAAAAGTTGACGAAGACAGACTAAGAAAATCTGATGTGGAATTTGGACTGGTTACTGTGCAAGTTCCGTCTATGCAAGAAAAAGCGGTATTTGCAAAAGATATTCCACAAGGAAAGCTTGCTGATTATCTACTTGCATCGGCATCTTGTTTCCCTGCTTTTAAGGCACACGCAATAGATGATGTCCGTTATATTGACGGTGGATACAGAAATAATATACCTGTTGATTTACTTGAACAAACACAAAATCATATTGATGAAATAATAGTCGTTGATGTTGACGGAGTAGGCAAGATAAAAGAGATTAAAGCTGAAAAACCAATTACACTTATTAAAAGTTACTGGGATTTGGGAAACTTTTTGATATTTGACGGTAAGCAGTGCAGAAGAAATATTCAGCTTGGATATTTGGATACTATGAAGGCTTTTGCCGATTATGAGGGTACAATATATACATTTGCTCCAAATGAAAAGATAAAGCTTGATAATAAATACAGAGAAAAACTCAACAAGATAGTTGATGTTATTTTGGAAAAAGCAAAGATAGAAAGTACAAATTTAATATCGGAAGTTGTTGTTGACAGACTGATTGCAACAATAAAAGAACGAATGAGAGTAAAAGATGAATTAAAAGAAAATAGAGCATATTTAGATTATATGTCGGAATTTTGTGCGGAAATTTTTGAATTTGATCCCATTAATGTATATTCAGCAGATGAGTTTACCGAAAATATTATAACAGAATATAAAAATACACTGAAAGAAAATATAGTTATTTTAAATAGAATAGCAAACGAAAAGTGGTTGTCAACAAAGATACTAACATCTACCAATAATAAGAAGATTTTGATGTTGGCAATACAAAGAAAATTACACAAGTTGATATTGGAACAAGAAGAATTTTTGGCAATAGAGCTTGTTTTGGCTATGTTCCCAAAAGAATTTATGGGCGCTGTTTTTTTGGAAATGTTGATTAACTAAGTAAAGGGGAATAAATCATTGAAAATAATGTCAATAGATATGGGCGACGCACGCACAGGGCTTGCGGTTTGTGATAAATCGGAACTTTTGGCGTCACCTGTAACAGTTATACACGAGTGGAACAAGACAACACTTGCACAAAAAGTGGTGGATAAGGCAAAAGAACTTGGTGTAGAGCAAATAGTTGTAGGTAATCCGCTTAATATGGACGGAAGTGCGGGAAGTCGCTCACAGATGTGCCACGACTTTGCAGATAGTTTGCGTAGTTTGTGCGATATAGAGGTAGTTATGTGGGACGAACGCAACACAACAGTTACAGCTACACATTACCTTAATGTTACAGACACACGTGGTAAAAAAAGAAAAAATGTAGTTGATGCAGTGGCTGCAACTATTATTCTTGAAACATATTTAAATTATAGAAAAAATAGCAGAGAGGTGTAAGATATGGCACATTTTGAAAAACAACTTACTGATGAACTAAGATATAACGGTAAGATTTTTGATGTAAAAAGCCATCAAGTTGAACTGGAAAACGGTAAAACATCACAGAGAGATATTGTATATCATCATGGTGGCGTATGTGTTGTTGCTTTTGATGATGATGATAATATTTTTATGGTAGAGCAGTACAGAATGCCAACAGGTCAGGCAATACTTGAACTGCCCGCAGGAAAGCTTGAAAAAGGTGAAAATCCTATGCAGGCAGCTTTCAGAGAGCTTGAAGAAGAGACAGGTTATATGACAAAAACTTTATCATTTGTTACAGAGTTTTACCCAACACCTGCATATTGCACTGAGAAGATAACAGTTTTTTCAGCAAGAAATTTATTAAAGACACAACAGCATTTAGACGAAAATGAATTTTTGGACGTTGTCAAAGTTCCTTTTGAGAAAGCGGTTGAAATGGTATATAATAACGAAATAATAGATGCCAAAACACAGATAGGAATACTTATGATGTATATGCAAAGACAAAAAGAAAATCATGCCGATTAAACTTTTTGATATGAAAAGTATCCTGAAAGGAAAGTGACTATATGAAAAGAAGAAAAAGACATACCAGTTTAGTTGTTTTTATAGTATTTTTGTTAATTATAGCTATTGTAGCTTTTAGTGGTTATTATGTAATAAAAACCGAAATAAGCGGAGACGTCCGTGATGATGATAAAATCAGTATAAGTATACCGAAAGGTGCGTCTACCACAAAGGTTGCAAATATACTTGAAGAAAACAATGTAATCGGAAACAGTAAAATATTTAAACTTTATTCAAAGTATATCGAGGCAGACGGAAAGTATCAATATGGTGATTTTACTGTATCTCCTGCATGGCATTATGATAAAATAATCAATACGTTGACAACAACAAAAGAAAAAAAAGATACTATAAAAGTTACTTTTCCGGAAGGATATAACGCATTCCAAATGGGCGAAGTACTTGAAAAAGCGAATATTTGCAAGAAAGATGAGTTTATCGAAGCACTGAATACACATACTTTTGAACAAGAATTTTTGAAAGAAGTATCAGATGACAAGAAAAAACTTGTTAAGTACGAAGGTTTTTTGTTCCCGGATACTTATGAGTTCTTTGCTGATGTTACGGTTGATGAAATAATCAATACTATGTTTAATACATTTGAAAAGAAAGTATATACAGAAGAAAACATGGAACTGTTGAAAAAATCAGGTTTTACATTGGAACAATGGGCAATATTTGCGTCTATTATACAAAAAGAATCTGCCAATGTAGAAGAAATGTATAATGTTTCGTCGGTATTTACAAACAGAATGTCGAATGATGGCGAATATCCACGTCTCGAAAGCTGTACAACAAATAATTATTATATTGATTATATTAAGCCTTTCTATAATAACAAGCCACCACAAGAAGTCGTTGACTCCTATGACACATACAGTAAAAATGGTTTGCCGATAGGTGCTATTGCCAATGCAGGTACTGATGCATTTAAAGCGGCATTAAAACCGAATGATACTCCATATTACTTCTTTGTGACAGATGTTGAGTATACACACTATTACGGAAAAACATATCAGGAACATTTAAAAAATATCGAAAAAGCAAAAGCAGTAAATAAAAAATATGGCATTGACGGTTTGATAAGTTAATATAATATTAAAAAACAAGGACTTTTATTATTACACATTGTTGTTTTAATAAAAGTCCTTGTTATATCTTAACGCAAAAATTAATTTTACATTTTTTTCTTTTATTGTAATGTATATTGTGCTATAATAATCATTGTGTTATTTAAAGATGTATACATAAATCTCTGATTGCAAATAATAAATGTAACACCGCACAGTTATCAACTATTAGTTCAAATAACAGTTTTGCATATAAATTTTTCACAATACTTTATAAAAATGCTTGGCAATTCGTCAAGTACGTTTTCTCTGACGAAAAATTAATTAATGCAATACACTATTTGTAATTGTGCGATATTGCCATAAAAATATATTGAAAAGGATTTATTGTATAAATGAAAAAATATAAAGATGAAAAAAATATATATGATAAAGAAAATGAAATAAAATATAAAATTGCGGAATATAAAAATAATAACACAAATGAAGAAGACACCGATGACGAAAGTGAAGATACCGAACAAAACGGAAATTTAGACGAAATATATAAGCAAGGTTCGGTGACAACAGAGGACGGAAAGCACAAAATACACTGTCTTACCATTGTCGGACAAGTAGAAGGACACTATATTTTACCGTCACAGAATAAGACAACAAAGTATGAACACGTTATACCTATGCTTGTGGCAATAGAGCAAGATACAAGTATTGAGGGACTCCTGATTATACTGAATACAGTAGGCGGTGACGTTGAGGCGGGACTAGCCATATCGGAGCTTATAGCAGGAATGAAGACACCGACAGTTTCTCTTGTTTTGGGTGGTGGACATTCTATAGGTGTGCCGCTTGCGGTAAGTGCTGACTATTCATTCATTGTGCCAAGTGCAACAATGACCGTTCATCCTGTAAGAATGAACGGACTAATGTTGGGTGTACCACAGACACTGTCTTACTTCGATAAAATGCAAGAGAGAATAACAAACTTTGTTGTTGATAATTCAAATATTTCGGCAGAAAGATTTAAGGAGCTTATGATGACAAGTGGCGAGCTTGTTATGGATATAGGGACTGTGCTTGACGGTGAACTTGCCGTAAAAGAAGGTCTGATTGATGAAATAGGAGGTATTCACGAGGCTGTTGAAAAACTATACAGTATGATAGACGGCAGCAAAAAAGAAGAAAATACAGACAAAGATGCCCAAATAAACAGAGGTGATAAAGAATGATAATGTATTCGATAATACCGCAGGAGGCATTTGACGAAAGTTACTATACAGTACCACAAACAAGCCGATTTTTCAAATATGAATATGGTTTTTTGGAGGGTGTGCCACATAACGACAATACTTTTGAAGTGGTAAATATAGTATCAACCGATCCACAGGCATATCTTGATAAAAATAAGCCATTGGGGAAAAAAATAATTTTTAAATAATAAATAATATAATATGGGTAAGTTTATGGATTACTTTTAAACTTATCCAATACATAAAGGAGTTTTTTTATAATGTCATATTTAAACAGTATTTTACAAGGATTAATACAAGGATTTACAGAATTTTTGCCTGTTTCGAGTTCAGGACATCTGTCACTGTTTCAGCACTTTACCGGTGTAAGTTCTGAAAGTTCGGTTGTTTTTTCTATTATGCTGCATCTTGCCACTTTGGGTGCTGTTATTATCGCTTTTCGCAAAACAGTATGGAAACTTATCATTGAATTTTTATCAATGATTGGCGACATATTTACATTAAAAATAGGCAAGAAACATACAACAAAATCAAGAAAAATGCTATATATGTTAATGCTGTCTTGTGTGCCGCTGCTGTTTATTCTTCCTTTTAAAGATTTTGTTATGAGTATAAGCAGCGATGCTTCTATACTTGCTGAGGGTATATTCTTTCTGATAACAGCAGGTATACTTTTTGTTGGTGATAAATGTATCAAGGGTAATAAAAATTGCGGTGATGTTACGCCAAAAGATTCTATTGTAATAGGTGTTGCGCAGTGTATTGCAACGCTTCCCGGAGTATCTCGCTCAGGCTCAACAATATCCGCAGGGCTGCTTATGGGATTAAAAAGAGAGGCGGCTGTTGCATATTCATTTATTTTGGGTATGCCTACAATTTTGGCGGCGGCACTTCTTGAAATAAAAGATATAGCATCGGGAAGTGTAACAGTGGATATTGAGATGATGCCTGCAATCGTAGGTATGATAGTTGCACTAATATCAGGACTTTGTGCAATTAAACTTGTGAACTATATTGTAAAAACAGATAAATTTAAAATCTTTGCAATATATACACTGATTTTGGGCACTGTTACAATAGCAACAGTAATAATTGAGAATGTTATGGGAATTTCATTTCAAAATATGATTATGTCACTTTTTGCATAAAATATAGGTTATTAATAAAAACTGAGGTGTATTAAATGGCAGGTAGTACAAAAACCAAAAGAAAGACAAATGGACAAAAACAAGCAGAACTGCAATATCAAAAGAGACTTTACTCAATAATATTGTTTGCTGTCGGTGTAATGCTGCTTTTAATAGCTGTAATTTCTGGTGAAAAAGCATGGAATGATTTACATAATATAATGCTAGGATTTTTTAGTTGGTGCGCATATTTGATAGGCCCGCTTGTTATATATACAGCGATACTTGTGGACTTGGACAGAACACCTGCCCCTACATCATACAAGGTTATCAGTACGATAATGCTTATTGTACTTCTTTGCGGAGCATCACAAATTTTTTCCAAAGTTGTACCTAACGGAAATATAAAAGACTTGTTCGTAACACTTTATAATGACGGAAAAGAGCTGACAGGTGGCGGAGTAGCAGGCTTTTTTATCGGTATACCCTGTCTTCTTTGGTTTGATTTTACAGGTTCGGCAATAATAATATGTCTACTCATATTTATTGCGCTGATGTTGCTTTCCGGCAGTACAATAGTAGGACTTTTTAAGAGTTTTGCAAGACCTGTAAGAAAAATGGAAGAAGTATATATAAATGCTGTGCAACAAAAGAAAAATGCCAATCAAATTTTACCTCAAATAGATGAAGACGATTTTAGACCGTTACCTCAAAAAAACGAGGACTATAAAATGAATTTTGATGATAGAGAGGCGGTAAGACAAAAGCCAAAAGGACGTTTTTTTGATGCTTGTAATGTAATGCTCGGAAAAAGTGTTGCAGTACCTAATAGTATATCGAATGCAGATGTTAATTTCGATATTGATTGTGATACACAAGATACAATAAAATCACAGAAAAGAAAAAAATCAAGTAAGAGTGAAATAATAAATGATACTTTGTTAATTAAAGACAGCAGCATAGATAAAAAGACCAATGAAGAAGACCAAAAAGATATAATAGAGTCACAAGAAAGAGAACTTACAAGAGAAGAAATGTCTATTGATTTTTTGATAAGTAAAGCAGTTTCGGGTGAGGCAAAGATACCAAAAGAGCCAACAGTGACAAGCGATAATGGTTTACTTAATTTTGGTAACGCACAAAAATATAATACTGTTTTAAATAAAGACAGTATTAAAGAAGCTGAAACAGAAAAAGAAATAACACAAGAAGAAATAGAAAGAATAGAAAAAGAAAAGCTAAAAGAACTTTTTGAATATAAATTTCCACCGTATGAGCTACTTAATGAAGTTAAATCTTTGCCAAAAGGTGATACCACAAAAGAACTTCGTGCAAATGCAGAAAGACTTGTTGATACACTAAAAAGTTTTGGTGTACAGACACGCATTGTTGATATTTCGCGTGGACCTGCGGTTACAAGATATGAACTACAACCGTCAATAGGCGTAAAAATCAGCAAGATTACAAATTTATCCGATGATATAGCGCTTAATCTTGCCGCAGGAGAAGTAAGAATAGAAGCACCTATTCCAAATAAAGCGGCAATAGGTATAGAGGTGCCAAACAAAGTAGTATCCACTGTGCCAATACGTGAAATTTTAGAAAGTGACGCATTTAATAATGCAAGCAGTAAACTGTCGGTAGTGCTTGGAAAAGATATTACCGGAGAAGTGACTGTTACAGACCTTGCAAAAATGCCACATATACTAATTGCGGGTGCAACGGGCAGCGGAAAAAGTGTTTGTATAAATTCTTTGATTATAAGTATACTATACAAATCAAAACCCGATGAAGTAAAACTTCTTATGATAGATCCAAAGGTAGTGGAACTGGGTAGCTATAATGGAATACCTCATCTACTTTCTCCTGTTGTGACAGATCCTAAAAAAGCGGCGGGGGCACTATGTACAATGGTTGCGGAAATGCTGAAACGTTACAAGATGTTTGCCGATAACAATGTGCGTGATATAGCAGGGTATAATAAACTTTGCCAAACAAATACAGAGCTTAAAAAACTTCCGCAAATAGTTATAATTATTGATGAGCTTGCAGACCTTATGATGGCGTCACCGAAAGAGGTAGAGGACTATATATGTCGCCTTGCACAAATGGCACGTGCGGCAGGAATGCACCTTGTAATAGCAACACAACGACCATCTGTAGATGTAATTACAGGTATAATCAAAGCAAATATTCCATCTCGTATATCTTTTGCGGTTTCTTCACAAATAGACAGCCGTACAATTTTGGATAGCAGTGGTGCGGAAAAATTACTGGGTAGAGGCGATATGCTGTTTGCACCTGTTGGCAGCAATAAGCCTACACGTGTACAGGGCTGTTTTGTTACAGATAAAGAAGTTGAAGATGTAGTAACTTTCATAAAAGAAAATTCAAAAGAAAACTATGACAGTGAACTAATGAAACAAATAGAAATTAATGCGGCACAGGTTGGCACAAAGCAAAGCGGTAAATCACAAAAGGCACAAGACATCTTTGAAAGCAATGATGAAGACGAACTAATTGAGCAAGCTATCGAGGTGGTTTTTGAGGCAAATCAGGCATCTACATCATACATACAAAGACGCTTGAAGGTAGGTTATGCACGTGCGGCAAGAATAGTTGATCAAATGGAAGCACGTGGAATAATAGGACCGTCAGATGGTAGTAAACCAAGACAAATTTTAGTATCAAGAGCATCTTACTATGGGCAAGACAATTAATCAGATGTTTTTTTGAACAAGAAAGGTTATAAAATTATGGATTGTTTATATATTGTTGTACCTTGCTATAATGAGGAGGAAGTTATAAGAGAGACAACAAAGAGACTTACAGAAAAGCTATGTGATTTAATAAATAACAATATAATATTAAATACCAGTAAAATAATGTATGTAGATGATGGTTCAAAAGATAATACTTATAGTATAATAAAAGAACTTAATCAAGAAAATCAATATGTAAGTGGAGTAAAGCTTGCACATAACCGAGGTCATCAAAATGCACTTGTTGCAGGACTTGAAACAGCAAAAAATTATGCAGATATAATTATATCTATGGATTGCGATTTACAGGACGATATAAATGCTATTGATGAAATGATAAAAAAATATAAAAGCGGTTGTGATATAGTATATGGTGTTCGCAATAGCCGAAAAAAAGATACTGCTTTTAAGAGAAATACAGCACAGGCCTTCTATAAACTAATAAATTTTATGGGTGCAGAGGTAGTTTATAATCATGCGGATTACAGACTTATGTCAAAAAGAGCGGTAGAGGGACTGTGTGAATATAAAGAAGTGAATTTGTTTTTACGTGGAATAGTGCCTATGATAGGCTATAAGACAGATATTGTGTACTATGAACGTGGTGAGCGTTTTGCGGGTGAGTCTAAATATCCACTCAAAAAAATGATAAACTTTGCTTTTGACGGAATAACATCTCTTTCCATTAAGCCTATTAGACTGATACTGCTACTAGGTACAATAATTTTTGCTGTAAGTATAATTATGCTTATATATTTCTTAGCCATATATTTTATGGGAAAAACAGTACAGGGGTGGACATCAATAGCAATTTCGGTATGGGCAATAGGTGGTTTGCAACTACTCGCAATAGGTGTTATCGGTGAGTATTTGGGTAAAATATATCTTGAAACCAAGAAAAGACCAAGATATATTATAGAAGAAATTTTGATATAAAGTATAAAAAATAACAGAATTATATAAGCTGATATTTATATAATTCTGTTTATTCTTGCTTTTTTATCCATTAAGTAATATAATTGTTAATGTATATTTACTAATATTGTTTTGATATGTCGATTATTGCAGTGTTATTAATTTTTTTGTAGGAGGTGTATAATTTGTTAATTTCACTTGAAAATATTACAAAGAGTTTTGGAAGTGACATTATTTTTAAAAATGTTACTGCGAAAATAGAAGATAGTGACAGAATAGGTCTTGTAGGGGCAAACGGAGCAGGTAAGACTACTCTTTTAAGTGTAATTACACAGAAATATGATTATGATAGCGGTACTCTTTTTATACAAAATGGATTGGATATAGGTTATCAAAAACAGAATAACGGTCTTTTGCAAAATGGTACAATTATATCGGAAATGCGTAGTGTTTTCACTGATGTTTATGCTTTGGAAGAAAAACTACATAATTTGCGAGAGAGTATATCAAAAAATTCTACACCGGAACTTGAAGAAGAATACAGACAAACAGAAGATGCCTTTATAGCAAAAGACGGCTATAATGTTGATGTTAAGATAAATACTGTTTTGCAAGGTATGGGTTTTGCAATGCGTGACCCCAATACCGAGATAAATAAGCTATCGGGTGGCGAACAGACAAGGCTTATGATAGCAAAACTATTGCTTTCAAAACCAAAACTATTGATACTTGATGAGCCTACTAACCACCTTGATTTTAAAACATTGATGTGGTTGGAAGAATATTTGCAGGGATACAGTGGTGCAGTGTTGACTGTATCGCATGACAGATATTTTCTAAATAAAACTTGTAGCAAAATATGGGAAATAGAACGTGGAGAGCTACATGTATATAATGGTGACTATACAAAATACTTACAACTGAAAAAAGAGCGAACAGACCATCTGCAAAAGTTATATGATGCACAAATGGAGGAGATTGCAAAGCTTGAAGACTATGTGGCACGCAATCTTGTTCGTGCATCTACTACAAAAATGGCGCAGAGCAGACGTAAAAAGCTTGAAAATATGGAGCTTGCCGAAAAACCTAAGCCACCACTAAAACCGCCTATAATAAAACTTAATTATGATGGTGAACCTGTAAAAGATGTACTGAAAGTGGACAGCGTAACACTAAACGTAGGTGAAGATGAAAATCAAAAAAATCTACTTAATAATATAAGCTTTAATGTAGAGCGAGGTCAAAAGATAGCGATTATTGGCGGAAACGGTACAGGAAAAACTTCACTGTTAAAAGCATTGATGAATGTGAATACATTTGAAAGCGGAAAATTTTCTTGGGGACGTGGTGTAAAATATTCATACTACGAACAGGGTAGCGAGAATATGGATTTAAATTTATCTGTACTTGAAACTCTGTGGCAGACATATCCGTCTTTTTTTGAAACAACTTTGCGTAGTATGTTGGGTGCATTGGGACTTAGTGGTGAAACAGTATTTAAAACAGTAGGACAGCTATCGGGTGGTGAGCGCGCAAGACTGAAACTTGCAAGTATATGTCTTGCAAACAGCAATACACTTGTGCTTGACGAACCGACAAACCACCTTGACCTTGCAACAAAGGAGATACTTGAAGAAGCGCTTGAAAGCTATACAGGAACAGTTATAATGGTTTCCCATGACAGATATTTGCTCAATAAAATACCGGATAAAATTATAGAACTTCATGATAAAACATTGACAGAATATAAAGGTACCTATGATGACTATTTGAGAATAAGTGCAATAAATAAATCAGAAACTGTACAAAAGCAGAGTACAGAAAAGCAATTAACTGAAAATAACAAGAATTATAACAGGGGAAAAGAAGCAAGACGAAATGAGGCAAAACGAAGAAAAGAGTTTGCCGAAACAGAAGAACTAATACAAAATATAGAAAAAGAACTTTCGGAAATAGAAGAAACTCTTGCTTTGCCTGATACATCATCAAATTATCAATATTTGCAGGATTTATGTTTACGTCAACAGGAACTGCAAGTACTTC
>JAHHTR010000039.1 GCA_020024515.1 Angelakisella sp. | reverse complement strand
GTCCGCCGTATCTACTGCCCATTCCTGCTGCCATTACTACCAATATAGGTTTCTTCATACTAAAAACACTCCTTTTTATAAATACATATGCAATATATATTTATATAATATTTAAGAAAATACCCCTATATTCAGGGATATTTTCTTAATCAGTAAATTGTTTAAATATTGTACCATAGAATTTGGTTCGCTTCAAGAGAAATTTCAAAACTTGAACCGTCACCACGATAAACTGTTGTTGTTTGTGGTTCATATGTATTATTTACAACACAGTATTTTCTGTTTTTAACATAGGCATGTACTTCTACATTATAGTTTGTACTGAACCATTTATGTAAATTTTCTTCGTCATGTGTACTCCACAAAATACTTCTATATAGAACACGTGAATTTTCAAAACTGTATGGCAGACCGCTGATATATACACTGCGTCCTTTTCCATACCCATTGACAGCCATTTGCACTTCTTTATCTTTTTGTGAAAGAATTTGTGTACCCTCATAGGCATAGATACTCTTTTTGCCCTCACCAAAATCTACATCTGCCTTGCAATCTTCTGTGATAAAGTGCTTACCGATTTCTTCCCAGTTATATTTATCATAATTAAGTGTAAAACCTGTTTCTTTTTCTACACCGAGTACATTTGCAAGTTGCAGATAGTGTCCTTGATACTGGTGTCCCGACGGTTCGCCGATACCTATAAAACCACCGCCATTATATACAAATTCTTTTATTGCAGATGATATTACAGGATTTTCCCACTCAAAACCACCTGTATGGGCTGTATCAGCATCACCTACATTTATTATTACATCAATATCTTTAAGTATATTTTTATCCGCTTTTATATCATCAAAACTAATAAAATTTACATCAAAAGCCGCACCACTAAGCGCCTCTATTACACCTGCATAGCTGTAATTTTGTTTTTGATACAAAGCATGGTGAACCATGTGACAGCCCCAAGCACGCATTTTGCCCCAAGAGTTAAGTACCGCAACTTTCTTTACACAATATGGTGTTGTGCCTTTTATATTTTCATAAAGTTCACGAAATTCGTTGCAAACACTCTCTACATAACTTATAAATTCAGGAAAATCGCAAGCAAGTTTCAAATATCCGCCATAGCCTATTCTGTCTATCGGTTTACGCAAAATTGCACGTCTTGCAGTTACCCAATTTTCCTTTGCCTCTTTTACAGGATTACCACCCTCGTGGAATGTATCAGGGAAGAAATATGGCAAAAGTCTACCCTCTGTATATTTTACCCCTTCGATATCACTTATAAGTCTAAGTGTTGAACCATTACCGACACTGCCAACAACAGCATCAAGTCCTATTGTTTTAAATTCATCCATAAATGGCTCTGTGCCTATCCAATGGTCACCCAAGAACATCATAGCCTCTTTGCCACATTCGTGTGTGATATCTGTCATTTCTTTTGCAAGTTTTGCAACTTCTTTTCTTTGAAATTTTTGGAAGTCTTTAAATTCTTTTGACGGAATACGGTATTGATTATTATAATAACCCTCATCAATGATAAATTCGGGACGGAATTTGTAGCCAACTTCTTTTTCAAACTGTTCAAGGATATATGGACTTACTGAAGCTGAATATCCATACCAATCCACATATTTTTCTCTTTTAAGTTCATCAAAAACAAGTGTAAATTGATGGAAAAATGTTGTGTATCTAATTACATCTACATGGGGATTGTCTGCAATAAATTTGCGTAGCCTCTCCATAGAATATTTGTGAGTTTTAGGTTGGCGAACATCAAAAGTAATCTGATGTTCAAAGTTTTGCCAATCGTTGATAACAGCATTATACATGTGAACAGGATCCCAAATAAGATATGCAAGAAAGCTTACTGTATAATCGTGGAAAGGAACAGCATTCTTTATTACTGCATTACCTGTATTTTCGTCGTAATCAAAATCATCGGGATTTATAGGCTCTCCGATAGTTCTGTCAACTACCTCCCACCAACGTTTAATATCATCACGAATATTAACTTCTATTAATTCATCAGATATACCTTGCAATAGGTTTATTTCAAGTTTATCAGATGTTGCTGTATGGAAACCTGTCATAATATAGCACTGTTGTACTTCGTCAGGATTTGCCTTTGCCCATTCGTTGTCTTTTCTTGTTGTATAGTATGTACTATATACTTTTGCATCTGTCTTTTTTAATTCTTCCGGATAATTTGTTCCATCACAATCGCGAATCGCATCTGCTCCCCATTTTTCTATCAATTCAAGAGTTTGTGGTACTACGTCAACATCTGTCGGTATAGTTACTCTACCTTTTCTGTTTTCCATAACTTTATATCTCCTATAAAAAATTTATTTGTATTTTCGGTTATATATGTATAATAAAGCCAAAACACCTACTAAGGCTATTAACATTTTCATAAGCCCTGTTCCGCTTATATCTCTTTGCCCCATTATCAATAAATACATAGAGACAATAAATACTATTACATATACTACATTCAGTATTTTTTTAACCGTATCACTCATAGTTACCACCTAGCCTTTCAATCCACCCAAGGTCATACCTTGTGTGAGTTTCTTTTGAACACAAATATACAAAATAAGTGTGGGCAGCATTACAAGAACAAGTCCCGCATACATTCTGCCATATTCGGCAGCGGCATTTTGTGCTTTCATTAGGTTCATTAGTCCGACAGGTAAAGTCTTTGGTCCTTTTGGGTCTGATAGCATTGTCATAGCTATAATATATTCATTCCAAAATGATAGGAAGTTAAACAAAATTATTGTTATGATACTCGGCTTTGCCATTGGAAAAATTATTTGAACCATTGTTCTGAAATATCCGGCACCATCAACATAAGCCGCCTCCTCATAAGCAACAGGCAAACTTACGAAATATCCTGATAACAAATAGATTGTAAACGGAAGTGCTGTTGACGCATAAACCAAAGCAAGTACAAAAATATTATTCAAGAAAAATCTTGCCAGTCCCATAGATTTTAAAAATTTATCTGCATCGACAAACATCAAAAATATAGGTACAACAATATAGTTTACATTAATAAAAAGTCCTGCCATAAACATAGTATTTAGGAACTTTTTGCCCCTAAATTTAAACCTACTTAGACAATAAGCTGCAGGCAAAGCAATTATTAATAGCATTACAAGAGCCATTGCAGTTGTAAGTATACTGTTTAGCATAAATTCACCCATACGGGCTGTTGTCCATGCCTCCACAAAGTTTTCCCAGTGCAAACTCTTTGGTAATGCCCAAGGATTGCCGTAAAATTCGCTATTATCACGTAACGATGCCATAAACACCCAAAGAATAGGAATAATTATTGTTATTGCAAGAGTGATTAATGCGACATATACAAATATTTTAAATATTTTTTCTTTTGCATTATTACTTTTCATATAAATAAATCTCCTTTCTTTACAATTCTATAACTTCACGTTTTGTAACCGCATTTATGATAGCACTGAGTGCAAACGAGAATAAGAACACAAGCACACCTATTGCCATACCATAACCATAGCTTGAATTTGTATAAGCTTGTTTATACATATAGCTTAGGAATACTTCACTTGCACCATCAGGACCTCCGCCTGTCATTGCTTTTACAAATAAGAAGCTCAGATTTATACTGCTTATTATAAAGAAAGTAAGTGTTGTTCTTATATTTGTCCATATTAGTGGTATTGTAATTTGAAAGAACTGTGTAAGTCTGCTTGCTCCTTCAAGATTTGCACTTTCATATAGACTTTCCGGAACTGCCGCCATACTTGCCATATACATAACCATATAGTAACCTATTGCTTGCCATATCATAGCACCGATAATTGCATATATAACTATCTTTTGGTCGCCTAGCCAATATATAGGCTCATTTGCATTTCTGAACAGATTGACTATGCTGTTAAGCATACCGTTATTTGCATCATATATTGCGCTGAAAATGGCACTTATTACAACAACTGACAAAATATTCGGTATGTAGAATATAATTCTGAAAAAGTTTTGTCCCTTTATTTTTTCACGTTGAAGTATTGCCGCAAATACCAGTGCGAACGCAAAAGTAACTATTGTAACAATTACTATCATAAGTATTGTATTTTGAAAAGCTCCCAAAAATTTTTGGTCATTAAAGAGTTTTCTGAAATTTTCAAAACCTATAAATGTTTTATTATTTGAATATCCGCCCCATTTATAAAGAGACATTTTAAATATATTAAATGTTGGTATGACCATAAATATGGTAAACAATATAACTGCCGGTGCAACACAGAAAAATACAAATTTGCCTCTGCCCTTTTGTTTGTCCATAAAATACCCCTCCTTACATTTTTTCAATAAATCTTTTTACAAATTAAATTCTTTTATTGTCAAAATATTTTTTAAAAAATTATATTTTAATTATAAAAAAATTTATGGTGAGTAGGATTTTTCTACTCACCATAAACCATGTATCACACAAGCTCTATTTTTAATAGTGCCATATTTTTTAAATACTTATTTTTTTATGTGTGGACGTAGAGCATCACTAGCTTTTACTATGCCTGCTTTATAATCTTCTGCTGTTTTATCACCGCTTACAAGTGAGTTTACTGCCTCAAATGTTGCTTCTGCAATACTTACACCTTCAACAGGATCTGTTGCTGCAAATCCACCCAAAGCTGCTTTTGCACCGTTATCATAAATGCTGTAGAACAATTTATTGTCACCCTCTAATGAGTCTGCAAGACCAATGATTGGTTGAATTGCAGGTTGTGAACCTTCACGTTCTTTTGCAAATATCTTTGCTGCTTCGTCTGAATATAGATATGCTATAAAGTTTTTAGCAGCTTCTTTGTTTTCTGCTGCTGCAGGTATCCAAATTTGCTCAAACCATGTGAATGAATAACGGTCGCCACCTTGTTTAACAGCAGGTAATGCTGTTAGTCCCCATTTAAATCCGTCTGTACGTGGAGCCTTACCCATTTCGCCTACTACCCATGTACCGTTTGGCATAAACAGTGCCTTGTTATCCAGTACAAGTTGTTGGTTTTTTAGGTAGTTATCATTATTTGCGTTCGATGGAACTGATTTTTCTGTGTATGAAGCAAGTTTAGCGATAATATCTATAACTTGTTTACCTTCCGATGTATCCCATATACCCTCTGCATAGTTTGTAACTTTGTCAAAGAAATCTGCACCGCCAACTGAATATACAAGTGCATAGAAGAAAGCATCAAAATAACCGGCTGTCGGATATGTAAACAGTGCTATGTTTTCTGCTTTTGCTTTGTCACCCAAAGCCCACATCTCGTCCCATGTTGTTGGAACTGTCCAGCCCTTTTCCTCAAATAAGCCTTGATTATAGAAAAGTCCGCATGGGCCATAGAACATTGGCGCCAGATATGTTTTACCGTCTGAATATGGGTTTGTAAGAGATGACTCTGTAAAACCTTTTGCTATTTTTTCAGAAACTTTCTTTGTTTCACCGGGAACAGTCATTGAAAGCATATCTGTCAAATCTGTCAAAGCATTGTCTTTTATCATTGTTTCTGTCAAAGCGGCAGGACGTCCTGTTGCCAGGTGAACAACGTCAGGATATTCGCCTGCTTTCATATTTGCACCTATAACATCTTCTATGTTTTTATCTGTTATTAAGTTAACTTCTACACCTGTTTGTTTTGTGTATGCTGCTGCAACTTCTTTCCATGCCTCTACACCATAAGCAGATTCAAGTGCCGCAACTGTTATTTTTCCGGCAGGAGCAGGTTTATCTGTATTTTCCGATGTGCTTGTACTTGTTGATGTTTCTGTGTTTGTACTTATGTTTGTCTCTGTCTTACCACAGCCTGCAAATGAAGTAAGTACAAGTGTCATTGCCAAAATTACGCTTAAAAACTTTCTCATTTATTCTTCCTCCTAACTTTAAGTGACTTTTCTATGTCACTCATTAACTAAATTATACTATTTTCAAAACTTTTCGCAAGACAGCTTATTGCTAAAAATTTTATACATATTGCTTTTTGTTTATTTTTTAACGACAATTTATAGCAAAATGATATAAAATTGTATTACATAATTTTTCTATCTATTTTTTCTATTTTTTGCACTTTGAATAAAATATATAAATAAATTTAATTATTTTAGTTATTTTGTCAATGTTTTTTTCGGTAAAATAAGTTAAAATATATTTGTATAAATAATATGTTGCTTATTTAAATTTAAACCATCTCATTTTAAAACAATATTAATAAAGCAAAATAACTAAATTTCTACATTATTTTTTAATCATTATAACGATACATTTCAATAAATTATTTATGGAGGAATCGGCATTAATTATGAGTAATAAACATTATGAATATATTTGTGATATAAACGAGCAAAGCAATATTATAAATGAAAATACCGATAATGAAAAAAAATATAAACTGTTATCTATTTCCACATCAACTTTTGAACACGACTGGGACAGTATTATGCACACACACTATTTTACCGAAATATTTTATGTGACAAGTGGAAAAGGCATAGTATATATTGAAGATAAAATATATAGCATAAAAACAAATGACTTGATTATAATAAATTCAAATATAAGTCATACAGAAAAATCACCGGATAAAGATAATCCCCTAAGCTATATTGTACTGGCTGTTGAAGGGATAAAGTTTGAAATTAACGAAATTAAAAACCAAGAATATCTTGTAAGCAGTTTTGAAAAACAAAAGGACACAATGAATTTTATACTAAATTCACTTATAAACGAAATTCAAGGAAAAGACATATATCAAACAAAATATTGCCAGCACCTTTTTGAACTTTTTATCATAAATGTGCTTAGACACAATAATTCTATACTGGCAATATCAAATACACAAAATGTCTCTCGTGAATGTGCCATAATCAAAAACTATATTGATAATCACTTTAAGCAGGATTTAAGTCTTGATTTACTCGCAGAAACCGCACATATCAATAAATACTATCTCGCACACACATTTAAAGAAAACTATGGATATTCCCCAATTAACTATATGCTTGAAAAACGTATAGAGGAAGCAAAATATCTTTTAATAACCACTGACCATTCACTGTCTCAGCTTTCACAAATTTTAGGCTTTTCTTCTTTAAGCTATTTTTCGCAGAGTTTTAAAAGAATAGCCAAAATAAGCCCCATAGAATTTCGCAAAAGATTTACAAAATAGCATAAATCACTCAATAATATAACAAAACTTTTTTACATTTGTAGCTTCTCAAAATAGGCATAAAACTCGTAAATTTTAATATATATATGTTACATAGTATTTTAAATTAAGTGAGACAGCCAAAATAATTACTTTTACTAAATATGGCTTATCACATAAAATTAAGGAGGATAATTTTATGTCATTATTTTATTCAGAGGGTGATTTATATAGCACTGTCAAAAATCAAACAGCACTAAAATCCATTACCACACTTACCGAGGCTATGAAAAACAAGCAAATATTAGAGGCACGTGCTGCTGTTTGTACAGGTGAACATGATTTAATAGTCGATTTTGGCTTTGCAAAAGGCGTTATTCCACGAAACGAATGTGCGACAGGTATTAGTGACGGCTCTACACGTGATATTGCTATTATCTCTCGTGTAAATAAAGCCGTATGTTTTGTTGTTACGGATATTAAGCAAAACGAAGACGGTACATATACACCATATTTATCAAGAAAACAAGCACAAGAAATATGTATGAATGATTATGTAAACACACTTACTTCCGGTGATGTAATCCCCTGTAAAGTAACACATCTTGAAAATTTTGGTGCTTTTGTGGATATTGGTGCAGGCATTATATCACTTTTACCGATAGATCAAATTTCCATTTCAAGAATCAGTAACCCCGCCGATAGATTTAGTGTAGGAGACAATATTCTGGCTATCGTAAAATCCTGCGATAAACTTGGTAGAATATCACTATCACACAAAGAACTACTTGGTACATGGACAGAAAACGCCAATTTATTTAAGATTGGCGAAACAGTCAGCGGTATTGTCCGCAGTGTAGAAAGCTATGGCATATTTATAGAGCTTATGCCAAACCTTGCAGGACTTGCAGAACCCGTTGACGGAGTAAAGGTAGGACAACAGGCAAGTGTATACATAAAGAGTATTGTTCCTGATAAAATGAAAATTAAACTTGTACTCGTTGACGCATTTGACGCCGACTATCAAAGAGAAAAAATAAAATATTTTGTAAATGAACCACACATTGACTATTGGAAATATTCACCTGATGATGCTTCAAAATTAATTGAAACAATTTTTTAACTAAACTTAATATTCAAAAATTATAACAGGACTTTGATTGTACTATATTTACAAAAAACTCCTGTTATTTTTTTATGTTATAATGTATTTATATAAAGCAAAAAAAGCCTCTTAATGATAAATCAATATCAGTAAGAGGCTTTTTGTATTAATTTTAAAAATGATTATTTAACAGCATCTTTAAGAGCTTTACCTGCTTTAAATACCGGTGATTTGCAAGCTGGTATTGTTATTTTTTCTTTTGTTGATGGATTTACACCTTGACGCTCTTTACGTTCTTTAACTTCAAATGTACCGAAACCTACAAGTGATAGTTTGTCACCTTTTGTAAGTGTTTCTGTTATAGCTTCAATTACAGCTGATACAGCTTTCTCGCTGTCTTTCTTTGTGAAACCTGTTTTTTCTGATAGTACATTAACTAATTCTGCTTTTGTCATTTTTTTAATCCTCCAAATTTAAATCATTTTTATGAATGGCAAGTTTATAAAAGTTGCAAAGGTCCTCGTAAGATAACTTTGAAATATCTTCTTTGGACTCTTTTATATGATTTTCAAAAACAGCAAATTTCTCAATAAATTGTTCATTACTGTTATACAGACATTCTTCTGCATCAGAATCAAATTGTCTTGCTAGTCCTACGGCGGCAAACAATACCTCTCCTATATCTTTCGATATATCATCTGTATCATTATTATCCATATTCTTTTCAAGAATATCTATCATATTTTTTAAATTCTGCAAAGATTGTTTTGGCGACTTAAAATCCAACCCGATTTTTGAGGCTCTTTTTTGTAGTTTATAGCTACGCACAAGTGCCGGCAAAGACCTAGACACACCATTAAGTGTATCGGTATATGTTTCCTGAGCTTTCTCTGTCTTTTTTATTGCGTCCCAGTTTTTTAATACTTCTTGTGATGAGTTTGCCACAACATCACCGAAAATATGCGGATGACGATGAATTAATTTTTGACAAATTCCATTACATACATCATCAAATCCGAAACTGTCTACTTCATTTTCAATTTGAGAATGAAATACCACTTGTAATAAAACATCACCAAGTTCTTCCAACATAAGGTCTCGATTATCTGTATCAATAGCTTCTATAACTTCATACGCTTCTTCTAACATATTATTGCGGATAGTTTTGTGTGTTTGTTCTTTATCCCAAGGACAACCATTTTCTTTATCACGCAATAGTTCTACAATACTAACAAGGTCAGATATATCATACTTATCTTTTCTGCAAAATTGTATATTCATTACAACTTCTCCTTTATTTTTGTGCCTATACTATTTTAACGTATTATACAGCATTTTTCAAGTGTTTTTATAATATTTTTGTTGATTTTTAGGCTATTCAGGTCACTTTTATTAATAACACCAAAAAGTAACACGAAAAATACATAGAAAACTGCTGTCAAAACAATATATACGCACAATTTCGGTGTATTTGCAAGGTGAATTTTCCTATATATCAGTCCTGTTAAGCTAAGTGTTACCACAGAGCATAATATAGGTTTAATAAATATACCCATAAAATCTATCTTGATACCTGTACCCATTTGTAATGAAATAAGTCCCAAAACCGTTACAGCTATATAACAACATAGTGAACCATAAGGGACACCTTGTATATTAATTTCAGGTTTTGAAATTAATGTTATATTAATGAACACTTTTATCAAAGCACCAACTATCATTAAATAAAGTGGTGTTTTTTCTCGCTTTATTGCCTGCAATATACTGTTTATTGATGCGGATAACGATATTACTATCGCATTAAGCCCCATTATACTAAGTATTGGTGAAACCACTATGCTTTCTTGTACTCTAAGTGGGTATAAAAATTGCAGTACAGGTGACGACATCAAATACAACGCAAAACCCATTGGAACAACAGCTATCATGGTTATTCTCAGTACCATTGACACTATTTCATTTATTTTGGTAATATTACCATGTTCCCATGTTTCACTGACAGTTGGTATTGCGGTAACACACAGTACAGTTGCAAAAGAAGGTATAAGCATTGCAATTGAATGTGCAAGTCCTGAGTAACTGCCAAAGAGATACTCCGGTAATTCTGCCACAGTTATATAATTCGGTATTCCACCTGTATACATATTGTATATTACATCTACATTTCTTTCTACTGCAAGATTCAAACAATTCATAACAGTTACAAGGTCAATAAGATTAGATAAACTGACAACAAGTGTACTAAGTGCAATAGGTACACCGACAATTACTAATTTTCTTGAAGTTTGTCTCTGCAAAGATTTCGGTATTTGCGGACAAATAAATTTATTTCTATCTTTTTTATAGTAGAAATACACATAAACTGCGCCGATAATTGTGCTTATTGATATACCCAAAATTGCGCCCGCCGCCGAAAAACGCAGTGTATATAATTCCGCTTGCTTTTCATCAGTAAATACATTTCCGAAAATACTTCCTGTTCTGTAAAAATCTTCCATTAACTTATACTTTACAAAGTACGCAAAGCCAAGTCCAAAAAACAATTTTGCAACTGCCTCTATAACTTGTGATATTGCAGTCGGCCGCATATTTGATTTACCTTGATAATAGCCACGATAAATAGACGATATACAGCTTGTAAGTATCGATGGAATAATTGCCAGTACGGAAAAATATGCCGCTTTATTACCTATGGTTTTAACCAATGGCATTGCACAAAAATACAGCAAAAGCGAGCATACTATACCCAATATAAAGAAAAAAACCTTTGCAGATTTCAGCACTGCAAAGTCTTCACAAATATCCCTTTTCGCAGTACTTTCCGCTACCAATCTTGCCATTGCAATTCCAAGTCCCGATACAATTATACTGTAAAGAGGTGTAAATATATCATAAGCAGTACTGAAATACGACATACCTACTCCGCCAATGATATTTGCAAGAGGTATCTTAAAAAACGCACCTATTATTTTTACAATAATCGTTGCAATGGTAAGAGTAGCAACACCCTCCAAAAAACTCTGTTTTTTACTCAAATAAAAATCACCTTCAATAACTATATATTAATAAATATATATGTAAAACATTCTTATTTAATACAATTGTTATTAAAGATGATTATAATTAATTATATAACATACCATTGTATGTGTCATCTGCTGTTTCTTCATCTGTTAAAAGCATAAGTAATATATATCCAAATTTTGCGGCAGTTGCGGGTCCTCTAGATGTTATTATATTGTCATCAACCACAACAGCATCTTTTAATACTTTTGCTTTTTTCAGGTGTTCTTCCATTTCAGGATATATAGTTGCATGTCTGTTTTCAAGCAAATTCATTTCACCAAGTATCATTGGTGCGGCACAGATAGCTGCAACAAATTTACCTTTTACTGCAAATTCTTTTATTTTATCACAAAGTTCGCTATGTTGTTGCAAATTCAATGTTCCCGGCATACCACCAGGCAGCACTATCATTTCACAACTATCATAATCTGCATCTTCAAATAAAATATCTGCTGTTAGTTTTATTCCATGTGCACCTGTAACTACTAAATTATTTGTCATAGATACAAGTTGTACTTCCACACCACCACGTCTTAGTATATCGGTAGGTGTTATTGCTTCTGTTTCTTCAAAACCTTCCGCTAAATGAATATATACCATACTTTTACTCTCCTTTTTTTAGATTTATATTTAAAATATTTGTTTAAATATAAAAAGAGACACGCATTATTGCACCCAAAAAGCACAACAATGGTATCTCCTTTCTCAGTTCATTTTATTATTTTGTTTCTTCTGCTTTGGCTGATTTTTTTGTACCTTTGTCAGCTTTTTCTTCTTTTGTTTCTTCTGCTACTTCTGTCACTTCTACTTGCTCCACATTTGCAGGTTCTTCTGTTACTTCTTCTGAATGGCAGCAACAATGTTCACCGCAATTACATTCACCGCTTTCACAGTTGCATGAGCACTCGTCTTCGTCATCATAGTAATCTATGAAATCATCTTCTAGATCATCGCACAAAACACAACTTTTCTTTTTAAAGTATGCTGCAAGCGAAATAGCTATACCAACAAGAGAAACTATTAAAGCGACTATTGCTATCATTTTTGAACTTTTTTTCATAAACCAAAACCTCCATTTGAATTTATTATAATACAAATCATATAGCACATTGTATTGTGTACCATATTTTATATTATAATACTTTTAAACTAAAAAAGCAATTAAATATCTGTAAAATTTATAAGAATTTACAAGTTATTTATATTCACAAAAATCAATTATATAATAATTGATTTTCCGTCCATTTCTTGTGGTTGAGGCAGTTGTAGCAGATTTAACATTGTTGGTGCAATATCTGCCAAACGTCCGCCTTCACGAAGTTTAATGTTATTGCCACCAACAACCATAAATGGCACTGGATTTGTTGTGTGTGCTGTAAATGGTGAACCGTCTTCTTCATACATTTGGTCAGCATTACCGTGGTCAGCTGTAATAAGAGCAATACCTCCCATTTCTGTAATCTTGTTAACGGTTCTGCCCAAGCACTCGTCAACAGCCTCAACAGCTTTAACAGCAGCATCAAATACACCTGTATGTCCAACCATATCACAGTTAGCATAGTTTAGTATAATTACATCATATTTGCCACTATCAAGTCTTGATATAACTTCATCTGTTACTTCATAAGCACTCATTTCAGGTTTTAGGTCATAAGTTGCAACCTCAGGTGATTTTATAAGAGCTCTGTCCTCACCGCTGTATGGAGCTTCTACACCACCATTAAAGAAGAATGTAACGTGCGCATATTTTTCTGTCTCGGCAATTCTTAATTGTGTCAAACCGTTCTTTGAAATGTATTCGCCAAAAGTATTATTAAGTGATTGTGGTTTCATAGCAACATGAACGTTTGGCATTGTTGCATCATACTGTGTCATGCAAACATAGTATAGTGGCATAAAGCCTTTTTCTCTCTTGAAACCTTCAAATTTTTCATCAACAAGTGTACGAGTGATTTCTCTTGCTCTGTCAGGACGGAAGTTAAAGAAAACCACACTGTCATTTGCATTTATTTGTGCGTCTTCAACTATAACAGATGGTACAACAAATTCATCAGTAACATTTTCTTTGTAAGAATTTTCCATTACTGCAACAGCACTATCTGCTTTGTTACCTTTTCCGTTAACGATTGCATCATAAGCACGTGCAACACGTTCCCAACGGTTATCTCTATCCATAGCATAGTATCTGCCACTGATTGTAGCAATTTTGCCCACACCTATTTCTTGCATTTTTGCTTCAAGAGCCTTAACAAAGTCTATACCTGATGATGGTGGAACGTCACGTCCGTCCATAAATGCATGTACATATACTTTTGTAAGTCCGTTGTTCTTTGCAAGCTGTAAAATACCGTATAGATGTTCAATATGGCTATGTACACCGCCATCTGACAATAGTCCCATTACGTGCAGCGCACTGTCATTCTTTTTGCAGTTTTCAACAGCACCCAAAAGAGCTTCGTTATTAAAAAAAGTACCTTCTTTTATATCTTTTGTTATTCTTGTGAGCTCTTGGTAAACTATCCTTCCGGCACCTATATTTGTGTGTCCTACTTCACTGTTACCCATTTGTCCGTCAGGCAAACCAACGTCCATACCGCTTGCACCTATTAGTACAACAGGATTTTCTTTTAGCATTTTATCTAGGTTAGGTGTCTTTGCAAATTTAATTGCATTACCTTTTTCGTTATCACGTATACCAAATCCGTCAAGGATTATCAGTGCCAATGGTTTTTTCATATCTTTTACTCCTTACTTTTTTTATATCAAGTTATTTGACTTTATGCAAAATCTACACTTCTGTTCAATGTATCAATATAGTCTTGCTCACTATTTGACTATCAGGTGATAGATTTAAAAAATTATGTCCCCTATCTTTATATGTAATAAGGTCAACACTATTGCCATATTTTTTATATAGTTTATAGAACTTAACCGCTGAATTATATGACATAGCATTATCACTTGCAACATTATACATAATGATAAGTAGTAATTTTTCACACAAATGATGTTTCGGTGAAAAATTATTGGTGCGAATGGTTGTTGAAGTATTTCTTTATTAATAAAACCTTTTTTTGCAAAGCTATTGCCTAACTCTTAAAATACTCTATTGAACCTGTACACCAAGTACCGCAAAAAAAATACCATAAGTGGGTATATTTTTGTTTTATTAATATTTTTTGAATAAGGAATACTTATCCCAACTCTTTATTATTTCGACTGTTATGGCAAATATTTGTTTCTTCTATATATACCTATAACTGTCAAAATTTATATTCTCCATAATTAACCTATCGCTTTTAAATAATTATTATGATTTAACAAAAACCGACTTCATATAAAAAGTCGGTTTTGTTATAGTTTAAACAAAATAATTATTTAAATTATTTGCTTGCTGCTTCTATTATTTTAGCAAAATCAGCTGCTTTTAGTGATGCGCCACCGATTAAACCACCGTCAACATCAGATTGAGCTGTCAGCTCTTCTGCATTACCAGCATTCATTGAGCCACCGTATTGAATAGTCATAGCGTCTGCTGTTTCTTTGTCATATAGTTTCTCTACAACTGTTCTAATGTAATGATTTACTTCATTAGCTTGCTCTGCTGTTGCTGTTTTGCCTGTACCGATTGCCCATACCGGCTCGTAAGCAATTATGATATTTGCAAGTTGCTCTTTTGTAACACCTGCAAGTGCAAGTTTTGTTTGCATACCAACAACTTCTTCTGTAATTCCGCCTTCACGCTCATTTAGTAGTTCACCTACACAAAGAATTGGTTTTAGACCTGCTGTTAAAGCTGCGTGTAGACGTTTATTAACTGTCTCGTCTGTCTCTCCGAAATATTGTCTGCGTTCACTATGGCCAAGTACAACATACTCAACACCCATTTCTGCAAGCATATCTGCTGATATCTCTCCTGTGAAAGCGCCACTTGTTGCCCAGTGGCAGTTTTCTGCACCAACTTTTACGTTGCTGTCTTTTGTAGCTTCAAGTGCTGTTTCAAGATTTGTATATGGTACACAGATAACAACACCACAGTCAGCATCTTTTACAAGAGGTAGGATTTCAGCAATAAGCGCTTTTGCCTCTTGACGATTTTTATTCATTTTCCAGTTACCAGCTATAACAGCTTTTCTTAGAGCTTTATTCATTATGTATATCTCCTATTCGTAATAATATCCATAAAGGGCGAACACTGTCCGCCCCAATTTTTTTATTTTTCATAAGAAAAATTAGTTTTTGTCAGCTATACAAGCTATACCCGGAAGAACTTTACCCTCTAGGTATTCAAGAGAAGCGCCGCCACCTGTTGAGATGTGTGACATTTTATCAGCATAGCCTAGTTGAGCAACTGCCGCTGCACTGTCACCACCACCGATGATTGTGGTAGCATCTGTCTCTGCAAGAGCTGCTGCAACGCTGTTTGTACCAGCTGCAAGAATTGGGTTTTCGAATACACCCATAGGTCCATTCCAAACAACAGTCTTAGCTTCTTTTGCTGCATTAGCAAATAGCTCACATGTTTTTGGTCCTATATCAAGACCTTCCATATCTGCTGGAATAGCATCTGCGTCAACAACTTTTGTTTCGATTTCTGCATCTATTGGATTTGGGAAATCATAAGTTACAACTGTATCTATCGGAAGAAGAAGTTTAACACCTTTTTCTTCTGCTTGTTTCATCATATTAGCACAGTATTCAACTTTTTCATCATCAACAAGTGATTTACCTACTTCATATCCTTTTGCTTTTAGGAATGTGTATGCCATACCACCACCGATAATCAAAGTATCGACTTTATTTAGTAGGTTTTCGATAACGTTTAGTTTATCTGCAACTTTTGCACCACCAAGGATAGCAAGGAATGGACGCTCAGGAGCTTCTACTGCATTACCTAGGAATTTAATTTCTTTTTGCATTAAGTATCCAACAGCTGTATCTTTGATATAGTCTGTAACACCTACTGTTGAGCAGTGTGCTCTGTGGCAAGAACCAAAAGCATCATCAACATATACTTCTGCAAGAGAAGCAAGTTCTTTACTGAAATCTTCTATATTCTTTGTTTCTTCTTTTCTAAAACGTGTGTTTTGCAGAAGAACAATATCACCATCATTCATTTCTGCAACAGCTTTTTTTGCATTTTCGCCAACAACATTATCGTCATTGGCAAACACAACTGTTTTGCCCAATTTCTCTGAAAGAGCAGTAGCTACAGGAGCAAGTGAAAATTTTTCTTCCGGACCATTCTTTGGTTTGCCCAGGTGTGAGCAAAGAATTACTTTTGCACCATTATCAACAAGATATTTAATAGTTGGCATAGCACCAATTATTCTGTTTTCATCTGTGATTTTGCCATCTTTCATAGGCACATTAAAGTCACAGCGAACTAATACTTTTTTACCTTTTACATCTAAATCTTCAATTGTCATTTTGTTATATGTTGTCATCTTGAAAAACTTCCTTTCAACTTGCAAAATTATTGTACTCTCAAAAAAGTCGTAAACATCTCCAAAAGCACTATATCACTATTGTATATCATTTAACGAAGTTTTGCAAGTATTTTATTAAGATAAAAATATAAATATTCTTTTAATTTTTACAATAAATTGTATTTTTTAAAAGTTCAAATTTTTTTAAAAAAATTATTTTTATGGATATTGTTCAAATTCAAATAGATTTATATTAATCATTAAGATCATATTTTTCAGTGTCGTAGAATTATATATTAAAAATAAATAAAAACTTTGTTTAGATAGTGTACTGCCCCAATTTGTGCGGACAGTACAAAAAGAACCTCTTATGGTATGGA
>JAHHTR010000038.1 GCA_020024515.1 Angelakisella sp. | reverse complement strand
ATATATAGCAAAAGCTAAGCTGCTTATAGAATTTAAAACAATCAATGTACATGTAACAGTTTCAATAACACCGAAAGATAAAAAGAATATTAATATATCTATAAAAATAAGAACTGTACTGTCAATTATAAATATAATAAAAGCAGGCTTTAATTTAATATCAATTTTTTCATTTTTTTCAATATCTCTATATCCTGCAAGTATTAAATATGTAAGCACTATTGTTGCTATATCAAATATAAAAAATAAAGTTTTATATAACACTGAATTTGAATCTGGTGGAGTTAACTTAAATATTTTGATTATAAGTGAATTTAAAAATTCAGCTAAACTAAGTATAGACAAAATAAGTGCCAAAGGTTTTGCAAAATGAAATTTATAGCTTTTATTAAGAGTGTTTGACAATCCTATGAAAATAAAAAAGAAGCCTATAAAATCTGCAAAAATATCAAATCCAGCTATTTTTAAAGTAAAAAAGGTTAAAAGATAACCAATGAATATTTGAAACATAAATTTATTTTTTCTCCTCTTTGTATTCTTTTTAGATTATATTAAGATTATAAACTTATATTAAACATTTCTTGTGCATTAAAATTTGTTCTGTTAACAAATTCTTGTACATCAATACCTCTAATTTCTGATATAACCTGAGCAGTATATGTAATTAAATCAGATGAATTGCGTTTGCCTCTAAATGGAACAGGTGCAAGATACGGGCAATCTGTTTCAAGCAGTATTCTATTTTCAGGGACTTCTGCCGCTACCATTAATGGCTTTTTAGCATTTTTAAATGTAACAGAGCCACCTAAACCTATATACATACCAAGCTTTAAAACCTCATTAGCTATTTCTACACTTCCTGAAAAGCAATGTACTACACCTTTAGGCTTATATTTTTTCAAAATATTTAAGGTATCTTCGTGAGCTTCTCTATCATGAACGATAATTGGCATATCCAAATCCTTAGCAAGCCTTATCTGGCGCTCAAAAAGTTCTTTTTGCAGTTCCATATGCGTTGTCTCATAATAATAGTCGAGACCTATTTCCCCTACTGCAACGCATTTTTCATGCTTTAAGAAAGTCTCTATAACATCTTCAAAATCTTCTTTTCTTGTTTTGATTTCTCCGTTTATTTCTTGTGGATGAACACCCGCTGCACAGTATATATAACCATATTTTTGTGAAAGAGTATGTGCAATTTCTGCAGTTTTAAAATCTACTGAACAATTAACAACAGCTGCAACTCCTTTGGTTGGTAACACAGTTAATAGTTCATCTCTATCCTCATCAAACTTTTCATCATCATAGTGTGCATGGCTGTCAAAAATATTTTCAATCATTAAAATAGCTCCTATAAAATAATATCATTAATATATTGTATTATACAACAATATATGAAAAAAAGATATGCAAAGTTTTACTTTGCATACCTTTTATTTTCTTATTCTTTTCAAATTAACAGCTGCAATACCTCCTAGAGCCGAAGAAATAAGAGATAATATCATTGATAAAAACAATCGATAACTAATTTGAGCTGATGACAAAGCAACTACAATGACAGCTAATATTATAATAAGCGGAAATGACGAAAGTGTACCTAGTAACATACCGTTCTTTCCAAATGATCTAGCTGCTGCAAAGCCGCCTACCAAAGAAGATAATATAATAGAAATATAAGTTATCCAATTATAATAAGAACAATCTATTGGCTTTTTTAATATATAAAAAGATAATAGCGCTATAATTAAAATAAACATAAGAATAGTAATAACTGCACCTACACCAATTTTTATGAATACTGATTTTATATTTTTACTGTCATTATTCATCTTTGATTTTGACTTTTTACTTTGTATCATAAAAATGCTCCTTCTCACATAACTCTAATGAATCATATGAAAAGGAGCTTCAAAATATTCTATTAAAATATCCTATTTTGATCAGTTTTCTTTATTGTTCTTGTTTTTCTTTTTATTTGCCTTAGCTTCATCAGCCTTAGCCTTAGCAGCTTTTCTTTCAGCCTCAAGCTTCTCATTTGCTGTGTTGTTTGTGCTTACAGCCCACTTTGTAATTTTCATCTTATTTCTGTCTGCACCTGTTTCAATGATGAGAGCATCTTCTTTAACAGTAACAACTCTGCCCATGATACCACCGATTGTTGTAATCTCGTCACCAACCTCAATGCTATCACGCATCTGCTGTTCTTCTTTCTGTCTCTTCTTCTGCGGTCTAATCATTACGAAGTACATAACTGCAAACAGAAGAACTGTCATAACGATAAGAGATACCTGACCCTTAGCACCTGCTGCGGCATTAGGCTGAGCCATTAATAAGTTTAAAAATGAATTCATTCTTCAACCTCCAAATTATAGTAGCTTTATTATAACTGTTATCATCAAGTTATGCAAGGCATATTTTAACATTTTAATGTAAAATTCATATTTTTCGGCAAAAAGCTGTAGTAATAATATAATCTACACAAAAACTTTCTGTATTTATGTAAGATATGCCCTCACAGATAAAGTTATCATTAACAATACTAAGTTTTACATCGTTTATAAATCTAGGTTGAGGTACCAATGCCTTAAAACAAGCTTCCTTTGCAGTCCATATTTTAATTATATTTTCTGCAAAAGTATCGCAATCTGCAAAATCCACTTCATCTTGAGTTTTACAGATTCTTTTTATAATTCTTCTTTTTAAATTCGGTCTTATTTTTTCTATATCAATTCCTATTGGCTTAGAATCAACTGCGCATACCGCATAATCACCTGAATGACTTATAGATAAATAAATACCAGTATAAAAAGGTTTGCTATTTTCATCTTCCAAAATAGTGACGTTATCAAAATCTGTTCCAACAAACTCAGATACCGCTTTTCTTGCACATATATCTGCACATACTGATCTTAGTTTATCTTCATAATTATGCATCTTTGAAACTCTCTCGAATTTTTTGGAATTGAGTTTATTTAAAGCTGTTTCGAACTCTTTATCGGATATTTCAGTTATATTGATAATCGTTACCTTTGGTACTTTATTTAACAAATTTCGCATAAATTTTCTGCCCGTCTTCAAGCTTCTGAGTAGGAAGTTTTACTATTAAATCCCCTTCTTTACAACCTGAAATAATCTGATAATACATTCCATTAAAGAGCCCTGTTTTTACAGAAGTCTTTTTTATTTTTCTATCATTTTTATTATAAACATAGACATATGTGCCATCTTCAGTGTTTTGAATAGATTCAACAGGTACAATTACTACATTCTCTTGAGTTTCAAGCTGTATTTTCAAATCCATATCAAGACCGATTATTACACTTTTATCAGGATCCTTTATAGTAACTTTTCCTTCCATTATACTACCCGAAGTCCCTGCTCCAAGTACAGAATTTATATTAATTCCACCTTCTTTAGCAACGGGATTAATATAGCTAATATATCCGTCAAATTCTTTTTCAGATGCAGATGTAACTTTAACATTCTGGCCTAATGAAATTTTAAAATAGTCGCTTTTACCTATTGTAAAGGTGGCTTCAAGCGGATAATATTCTACAATCATTCCGTTGGGTCTTTCTGGGAAAAGCTGACGAATTATTCCTGAAAAATCGGGAGTCGACGAAGTTAATGAAGATAAAACAGATGTAATATCAATTTTATCTATATTTGGGAATGAAACTTTTGGAGCTTTATATTTTTCTCCTGCTTGAATATTGACTTCTCTTATAATTCCATCATTTTCAGCCTTCCAACCACTGCTTAGCTTTTGAATCGCTGCTTTTGTTTCATCTAAATCTCTCTTAGAAGATTCCATAACAGAATAGTACATATTTTCAAGCGTTAATTGAGATTGAATACTTAAAGCACCTTTTCTTATTTTAAGTTCAATCATCTCAATCTGCGCAGAAGCAAGAGCCTTTGCATCTTCTGAGCCGTTCATAAGTACTGTTATGTTTGAAATCTTTACATTTACACCATTAATAATATCTTCTAAAAGCTTAATTGTTTTTTCAACAGACGAAGACGATGAAATAAGTCCATCTACAATTTTAGCAGCCAAGCTATTGTCGCCAAGAATATCTGTAAGTTTTTCTTTAAGATTTAGAATTTGAGGAGTATTGGGCACTTTATTACTATTAATCTCTACTTTCTTTTCAAGTTCCACAATGCACTTTTCAAGATAACTTATTCTATCGGAAATTTTCTCAAGCTCACCAGTTGCTTCATTTGAAGTATTTTCATATTTTAAATAAGCGTTCCTCGCCTCCTTATATGTTTTACTTTTTTGAGCAATTAAACTATTGAGAGATGATGTATCGAATGTTGCTAAAACATCGCCCTTTTTAACTTCATCTCCTACTCTAACATTTACATCTTTTACATAAACACCGTCAAAAATTTCAAACATACCCTGTTTTGAAGAAACAACTGTACATGATGTTTCGAGATTTTCTGTAATATCCCCAGTTTGAACCTCTATAACAGGAATCATATTTTTGTCATTTGGCTTTAGCAAAAAGAAAAGATATACCCCTAATGCTATTGCCGCTGCAACTACTATGGATACAATAATAATCAACTTTTTCTTTGATACTTTCTTTTTTCGATTGTTCATATCAATTCTCCATTGAGTGAAAATATTTTATATTAAATATAGTACTAGATTTTGACTATTAGTTAAAGTATTTTTTGTAAACTTTATGGTATTGGAATAATTATTATTATAAAAAACAGCATCTCCTGCAAAACAACTGCAAGAGATGCCAATAAAAGTTCATATAAGTTATTTATATATGGATATTAAAGAGAAATCTTATGGAAAACTTTTTTACCCTTTTTAATAACAATTGCTTTTTCTTTAAGAGCATCTTCACTTACTGTAAAGTCAATGTTCTTTACTTTTTCATCATTAACAGAAACGCCGCCCTGATCAATAAGTCTGCGAGCTTCACCTCTTGATTTAACTAAAGAAGCTTTAATCATCATGTCAATAATACCGATTTTGCCGTTCTCAAAATCCTCTGCTGTAAGAACCGTTGAAGGCATATTTTCTGTATTTGTGCCTTTCCCGAAAAGTGCCTGAGAAGCTTCCTGAGCCTTTCTTGCTTCTTCTTCGCCATGAACAAGTTTTGTAAGTTCAAATGCTAAAATCTCTTTTGCCCTGTTAAGCTCACTGCCTTGCCACTTATCCATTTTATCAATTTCTTCAAGAGGAATAAATGTAAGCATACGAATGCACTTAAGAACGTCTGCATCATCTACATTTCTCCAGTACTGGTAAAACTCATAAGGAGATGTTTTATTAGGATCAAGCCAAACAGCACCTGATGATGTTTTACCCATCTTTTTACCTTCTGAGTTAAGAAGGAGTGTAATGGTCATTGCATAAGCATCTTTGCCAAGTTTTTTACGAATAAGCTCTGTACCGCCAAGCATATTTGACCACTGGTCATCGCCGCCAAACTGCATATTGCAACCGTATTCTTTGAAAAGATGATAGAAGTCATAGCTTTGCATAATCATGTAATTAAACTCAAGGAAAGTAAGACCCTTTTCCATTCTTTGCTTGTAGCATTCAGCTCTGAGCATGTTATTAACTGAGAAGCACGGTCCGACATCTCTAAGTACTTCAAGATAATTAAGATCTAAAAGCCAATCAGCATTATTAACCATCATTGCCTTACCCTCGCCAAACTCAATAAAGCGACTCATCTGCTTTTTAAAGCAAGCAATATTATGGTCAATAGCCTCTTTGGTAAGAACCTTTCTCAAATCAGTTCTGCCAGATGGATCACCAATCATGCCTGTACCGCCGCCAAGTAATGCGATAGGTCTATTACCTGCCATCTGAAGTCTTTTCATAAGACAAAGAGCCATAAAGTGACCAACATGTAAGCTGTCTGCTGTAGGGTCGAAACCAATATAAAAAACAGCCTTTCCGCTATTAATCATTTCTCTGATTTCAGGTTCATCTGTAACCTGAGCAATTAGACCACGAGCCTTAAGTTCTTCATATACTTGCATACTAAAACAACCCTTTCTTTATTTAAAATATTTTATGTAATAAAAAAACCTCTGCTAATAATAGCAGAGGGCGAATAAACCGCGGTACCACCTCTATTTGTCTCCATAAAAAAGACCTCAGATGCCAACACATCCTTACGTTTAACGCACGCTTAACGTTTAAGCCTACTTTTAGTTCAGCCTAACAGCTCCAGGATGTATTTCACTGATTTTCCGCATTCCTTTACACCAACCAAGAATTCTCTTTGCCGAAAAGCTTCAGTTACTTCTTCCTTTCAAAGCCTTTACCAATAGATTATGTAATTTATTATTCTAATAATATCGCATAGACAATAAATTGTCAACAAGAATTTAATTAAAACATCAAAATTATACTTTTTAGGTACAAAATCACAGTATATTAAGTTTGTCATCTTCTATCTTTTATATTGTAAGCCATTTAATTATATATTGTTGACAGTATATAAAATCATGCTATACTTTAAATAAAAAATGACGGGGTACGATGTTATGAGAAAAAAGAATAACCAAAAGCTAACTGTTATGGATATGACACATATTGCGCTATTTTCAGTTATAATCGCTGTATGCTCATGGATTTCTATACCTTCAGCTGTTCCTTTTACTATGCAAACTTTTGCTGTATTCGCAGCTATCGGAATATTAGGCGGAAAAAGAGGCACTTTGTCAATTTTAGTTTATCTTCTTTTAGGAGCTATAGGTGTACCTGTTTTTGCAGGATTTTCAAGCGGTTTAGCTTATCTCTTCGGAACAACAGGCGGATATATTTTAGGCTTCTTCTTTTCTGCGCTTATTATGTGGCTTATAGAAAAAAAATTTGGTAATAAAACTCCTGTTCTTCTAATCTCAATGTTAATAGGCCTTATTGCATGTTACGCTTTAGGAACTGCTTGGTTTATATTTATATATACAAGGAAAAATGGTACAATTACTCTTTTTTCTACTCTAACAATGTGTGTGTTTCCGTTCATTATTCCTGATTGTATAAAAATCTTTCTTGCACTTTTAATAAGTAAAAAGCTTTCGCCAGCTTTAAAAATCAGTAAAATATAAATAGAAAAGGCAAAATAGAAAATTATAAATATAGTATAAGAATACACCATTGAATGTCCATTGCTTTTTTCAAAGGTAATGGTTACAATAAAAACTTTTCAAATCATATGCAGAAAATAGTAGCAGATTTTAATATTAATTCTCTTATATATAACGAAATATATTGACCTAATAACCAAAATTTAATTTATAAATTTAAAATCAAATCAATCAAAAGAAAAAGGATATGTAGACCCGTTTACAGGTATCTCAGAAAAGAAAATATAAACAAAACCCCTTCAGGGGGTAGCACGAAAGATTTCGAGCCCCTTTTAGGGGTTATATACAATAAAGAGTTATTTTAGGCTTTAATCAAACCTGATTTAGAGAATTAAAGAATAATTTTTATAGAGTTTTTCCCAGAAGCAGCTTTGAATAAAAGATGTGCTGCGCCCTTATCATCAAGTTTTACTATCTCGTATTCTCCGCCCTCTACAGATTTAGGAACAGATGCAACAAAAACAACGGTAGGTTCTATGCAATCTGTGGTATGTTCAAAATCAAGATGAAATACTTTGTTCTGAGGATCATATCCAAAAGATTCAATTGTGCCTGCAACAGCAACAGGATAAGGACGGCTGAGAACCCTTGCGAGCGGCTTGTGTATCATGTCTTCAGCAAAGTGCCAATAAGCAAAGCTCCATTTCTGCTTTTCAAAATAGTCGGCAAGACATTCAACGTGAGGGATCCACTTATCACCTGAACCATCTCCACCCCACTCACCAACGAGTACAGGACAATTGAGTCTTTCTTGAGTAAGACGATGCTGCTTAAAAATAGCAAGAGCTCTGTCATTGCTTGCGTACTGATACTGAGGAGTATCAACCATTAAGTCATAGCCATGAGGTGTAAAACAGAAGTTTTCTTCTCTCTTACCATTAACATTAATAGCAGGTGTTGAACAAGGAATGGTTGTGTTTGACCAATAACAGTTTTCCATAATGAGAATGCCATTATCAGTAACTTCTCTAATTGCAGAAGATATTTTATTGAGAAAATTTGAATATTTACCCTCGTCAAACTTCTTAACATATTTTAAACCAGCTGATTTAGCAACATCCTGAAGTACATCACCTGTAATTTGATCAAGAAATTCAACACGATCACGTTTTTCCTTATTTATAAAACCACTAATAATCTTGCTAACTTTAACCCTTTTATCAAAAAGAACAGTTTTAGTAGCTTGTTTTATAATGCTTCTGAAAAGTTTAGAGCCATCAGAGCCAAGGAAAGGTTCATTTATCATATCAAATCCAAAAAGAGCGGGATGATTTGCAAATCGTTTTGCAATATGCTGCCACATTTCAGCGTAGTAATCTAGAAGACCTTTGCCCTTATATTCTGCGTTATTCCAAAAATTATCAAAAGCTCTGTGAGTAGCTTTATCCCAGAAATACCCAGCAGCCCAAACAGGCTTGGGCTCTTTAGGCTCAATTCCGTCTGTAAGTGTTGCCCAATCAGGAGCACCGTCACCATAGCACTTGGAAGAATATAAATCCTGATGCATATCGAAAAGAACATATATATCGTGCTTTTCACAAAGATCAAATATACGCATAATATCATCAAGATATTCATCGTTATATTTGCCAGGTTCAGGTTCAATCATGCTCCACGTTGTACCCAAACGAATAAAGTTGAGACCCTTTGCTGCAAAAGCTGTAAGGAGCTCATCATCAATCTTAAAATTAAATTTGTTGTTATCACATTCCTTACGCTTATCAACTATGTTTACACCATGAAGAATACGTTCACGACCATGAACGTCTACAAAGTTCCTACCTTTTGTAATGATTTTGTCCATCACTTTCTCCTTATTATTTATGTTTTACTAACCTCTTTCCTTTACGTTAGTATGTATTATAGTATATAGATTATTACGTACACTTTCAATAGATTTTGTGATTTTTATTATAAATAAATATTAATTAAAGAAAATATTCGTTTTAGAATAAAATTCCTTATATGTTTTATGAATAATTAAAAGTAATTAGTTTTTGATTTAACTATGGATATACTCAATTAGTCAAGAGTATAATGTAAATAAATTATATTATTAATATTATAACTATTTATTTTATTTTTATTTTGAAAAAATCACTTTATATTTTTCCAATAACCTTTAGACTAAGAACAACAAATAACATTTATATTCATGTTGATATTGAACAGTTAAATGATGCTGTTGACTTGTTGTAAAAGTGTTGATAACTGTAAAAAATCACTCTTATTCTTACAAATCAGCAAACGTAGAATCATAACCAATAGTAAAAACTAGTGGTTTGCTCAAACCCAAGAATGGTCAGTGCTTGCTGAGCTTACAAAGGAATATTGAAAGTTTGTTATTGCATCACTATTACAGGCATCTTCCAAAGTGATTGCCTTTTTCGCCTTCTTACATATGCCTACTGGTAAACAAATCTGAATACTATTTAAATTAAAAGACATTTGGCCTAAAAAGTAAAATCTTTCTCTAACTTATTCTTTATATACTCCAGTATTTTTTGTTCTTTCCTATGGTATCTACATTTCTACTCGCTATAAGCTCTCTGTTACCTCCTGAATAGCAGCGGAGATTCTTCAATAAGTTTAAAGAAAATAACGCCGAAGCCCTTATACATCAAGGATTTCGGCGTTATTATTTTGGTGGAGATAAGCGGGATCGAACCGCTGACCTCTTGAATGCCATTCAAGCGCTCTCCCAGCTGAGCTATACCCCCATACATATAAAATTAGGCGCTTTTATATTATATCATTATTTAATCTTTTGTCAATACTTTTAATACTGAGCAAAAAGATAGTCTCATAAGAAAATTTATTTTCCACATTATACTTTCTTTTTTACCTAATTAACGTTATAATAGAATAGTAATACTATGTTGTATTATGTGCTTTTTAGGTTTCTTTGCTCTATCTTTGAATATTTGAGCAAGAAAGCAATTTCAAAAATCGGAGTGATTACAATAATGAAAATTGAAACTTATCTTGATTCATTAGTATCCTATGCCATGAATCAAGGACTGGCTGAAGCATGTGACCATCAGGTACTTGTTAATCGCTTGCTTGACTTAATGCATATGGATGACTACACACCTTCTGATGAACCTCAAATTGAAGATTTAGAAGAAATTTTAGCTGGAATTTTAGACTACGCTTGCAAATATAATATTTGTGAAGATAACATAACTGCCAGAGATATATTTGACACAAGAATTATGGGTACTTTAACACCAATGCCTAGAGAAGTCATAAGAACTTTTAATGAAAAGTATGCTCAGGATCCTGTTAAAGCAACAAACTGGTATTACAAATTCAGCTGCGACACAGACTACATTCGTCGCTATCGAATAGCAAAAGATATGCGTTGGAAGTATAATAGTAAATATGGCTTAATTGACATTACTATCAACCTTTCTAAGCCTGAAAAAGACCCAAAAGCTATTGCTGCTGCAAAAAATGCACCTCAAGCAGGCTATCCTAAATGCCAGCTCTGCCGTGAAAATGAAGGCTATGCAGGCAGAATGAATCATCCTGCAAGAGCTAACCACAGAATTATTCCTATTAAAATCGGCGGCAAAGATTGGTTCTTGCAGTACTCACCTTATGTTTATTATAATGAGCATTGTATTGTATTTAATGGTGAACACGTTCCAATGAAAATCGATCGTGCTGCATTTGAAAAGCTTCTCGATTTTGTTACTGTATTCCCACACTATTTTGTAGGTTCTAATGCAGACCTTCCGATTGTTGGCGGCTCAATTTTAAGCCATGAGCATTTCCAGGGCGGCCATTATACTTTTGCAATGGAAACAGCAGAAATAGAAAAAGAAATCACTTTTGACGGATATGACGATATCAAAGCAGGTATTGTTAAGTGGCCTATGAGTGTTATACGCTTAGATGGTAAAGATCCTAAGAGACTTGCTGATTTAGCTGATAAGATTTTAACTCTTTGGAGAAATTACTCTGATGAAAGTGTTGGTATCGTTGCATTCTCTGACGGTGAACCGCACAATACAATTACTCCTATTGCAAGACGCAGAGGAAATCTTTATGAATTAGATTTAGTATTACGTTGCAATGTTGTTAGCGAAGAACATCCTCTCGGCGTTTTCCATCCTCATGCAGATAAGCACCATATTAAAAAGGAAAATATTGGCCTTATTGAAGTTATGGGCTTAGCTGTTTTACCCAGCCGTTTAAAAAAAGAACTCGTAAATCTTTCAGAAGCTGTTGCTGAGGGTCGTGATATTTCTAATGATGAAGAACTTCAAAAGCATGCTGCATGGATAGAAGAACTTAAGAAAAAATATACTTTTGATAAGGATAATGCACTTGATATAATTCTTGATGAAACAGGTAAGGTATTCTCAGAAGTTCTTGAAGATGCTGGTGTTTATAAATGCACTGAAGATGGCAGAAAAGCATTTATGAATTTTATAGATGCTGTAAACAGCAAATAATCTTTTTACATAAAATAATAGCCTCTCGATATTTTTTCGAGAGGCTATTATTTTATGTAAGACAAGAATATTATTACTTGTCTTATATAAAGATAAAGAAAGATGGTTTATAGAAAAAAGCAGCCCATAACCTTAAAGTTATGGGCTGTTGGTCCGAGTGGCGAGACTTGAACTCACGGCCTCTTGACCCCCAGTCAAGCGCGCTACCAGCTGCGCCACACCCGGATGACTTGTATATAATATCACATTAATGTCAATAATGCAAGTGTTTTTTCTTTTTATTTTGCAAGCTCCTATTTTTCTTATACATATATTACTTGTACAATTGCATATATGGGCAGAATGTGATAAAATAAATACGCTTATAACGCTTATAAAATATAAGGAGTTTTATATTATGTCTGAATACAGTTTTAAGGCTGGTATAGCACCAGAAGAATATCGAGAATTTCTAAATAATGCTCCGGCATATTGTTTTACGCAGCTTCCAGAATGGGCAGATGTTAAAGATAATTGGGGTAAAGAAATTTGTGGTTTATATAAGGACGAAGTTTTAATAGCTGGAGCACTTTTGCTAATTCGTCATCTCCCGCTCGGCAAAAAGATTATTTACTCCCCTCGTGGTCCAATTATGAATTTTAGCGATGCGGAGGCTGTATCGGAATTTTGCAATGGACTTAAAAAATATGCTAAAAAAACAGGTGCAATAGCTGTAAAAATCGACCCTTTTGTTATCAGAGAAAATTATGAAGGTCAAACATCAGCTGATTTTGGAAATAAATTTGACGATACTATAAGTAACCTTAAAGAATGCGGATTTGAGCATGGCGGATTTGGTCTTGATATCAGCTCATATTTCCAGCCTAGATTTAATATGGCTATTCCTCTTTTTGATGAAAACGGTCATGTTGATATTCAGAGGTTTATGAAAATCATGCCTAAAAAGACAAGATATTATATGGGCTCATTCCATAAGTCAAAAGGTATCAGATTCATTAAAGCTCAGAAAGACGATGATTTAAGTGAATTTGTAAGATTGCTGAGTCAGGTAGAAAAGAGACAGGGAATCACACTTAGAAACGAAGAATACTTCAAAAAGATTCTCAACGCATATGGTGATAGAGCTGTTATTTATTATGCTGAGATGCATCTTGATGAGTATGTTGAATATCTTAAAGGTTTAATTAAAAAGAATCAGAATGTGCTTCAGAACACTAAGAAATTAAATGAAGCTGAAGAACTTATTAAAGAGAGAGGTACTGTTGTAAATCTTGCTGCAAGCCTTGTAATTATGCCTGAAAAGGAAATGAAAGGTGTTAAGATTGCAGAATATCTTTATGCAGGTTCAGATATATCTGTCCTTCCGACACTTTGTGCTTCAGTAGGTCTTATTTACGCAGGAGTAAGTGATGCAATTAACCTCGGCTGCGATTACTTTAATCTTGGCGGCGTTGACGGTACTTTTGACGATCATCTTTCAAAATTTAAGACTAAATTTGTTCCCCATATCTTTGAATATGTAGGCGAATTTGATATGGCTATAAATAAGCCTTTATACTTTGCTTTTGAAACTTTACTTCCACTTGCTAAAAAGGTGATTAAGAAAATTAAAAAATAAAAAACGGAGAAAGAAAAATGAAAAAAAGACTAAAAAATAAAAGCGAAAAGCAAAATTTAATGTCTAGAATTTTTAAAGACAATAAATTTTGCTGGATAGCTTTTACGTGTTCAGCTGTAATAATGATGATTGTATATCTTTGTCACAGTGTTATTCCTTTTGGTGACGGGACTGTACTTAGAATGGATCTTTATCATCAATACGGTCCACTCTTTGCAGAATTTTATGATCGTGTAACAAATCTTGACAGCTTTCTCTATTCTTGGAATACAGGTCTTGGCGGAAGCTTCTTAGGAAACTTTTATAATTATATTTGCAGTCCTATTTCGCTTTTAATGCTTTTATTCGGACATGAGAATATGCCTGAAGCTATTGCTACAATTGTTCTTTTACAAGCTGCATTTTCAAGTGCGACATTTACCTACTATCTCAAATGTTCACTTAAAGAGCATTCCCCTGCTACCGCAGCTTTCGGTGTTTTATACTCTTTCTGCGGATTTTTTATTGCATACTATTGGAATATAATGTGGCTTGATGCTATGGTTTATTTTCCACTGCTTGTATTGGGTATAGAAAAAATAATCAATAAAAGGAAACCAGGTCTTTATATTTTTTCCTTAGCTATGATATTGATAACAGGTTACTATATGGGATACATGGCTTGTATCTTCTCTGTTATTTATTTCCTAGTTTATTATTTCAGTAGCAGAAATATTTCAGATTTATATATTAATCCCCCTTCTTATACAGATAAAAACGGACACAGAAAAGTAAAGTTCATAGATAAGATTCGCTATTCATCATTCTTATCAAGTGGTGTTACCTTTGCGCTTTCAAGTATTCTAGGTGCTGCTATCGTAGCTTTTGCTCTTGTACCTGTTTTTTTTGTACTTCAAAACAGTTCAGCAACAAGCGGTACAATACCAGAAACTATAAAATCTTATTTTTCTATTTTTGATTTTCTTGCAAATCATCTCGCAAGCGTAGAACCTACAATAAGAAGTAGTGGAACCATTGTTTTACCAAACGTATATTGCGGAATAGCAACTGTTATGCTTGTTCCTTTATATCTTTTCTCTAAATCAATCCCGCTAAGAGAAAAAATTGCTAATGTTTCTTTGCTTGGTATTTTTTATTTGAGCTTTAACATAAATATATTGAACTATATATGGCATGCTTTTCACTTTCCGAATGATTTGCCATATCGTTTCTCATTCATGTATTCTTTTGTTTTACTCGTAATGGCATTTAAAGCTTTTAAACGTTTACATGAGTTTACAGGAAAAGAAATTTTAGGTGCCGGAACAGCGGTAACTTTTGGCATCATACTCGTTGAAAAGATTACTTCTAAAAATGTTAATGACACAACAATTATCATAAGTATTATATTTGTTGTTCTTTACACAGTTATATTCTATCTTTTTTCTACTAAGAAATATCAACCTTATGCAATGGCTGTACTTATGCTCTGCTGCGTTTTTGCAGAATCGGTAAGTGCAAACACGGATCATTATAATATGGGAAGAACAAAAGCAGAGTACACAGCGGATTATTCCGATTTCAGAAAAGTTAAAAATAAACTTGATAAAAAAGAAGACAATAAGTTTTACCGTATGGAACTTGCTGCTTTAAGAGCAAGGATGGATCCTGCTTGGTACAACTATAACGGTGTTTCTACTTTCTCATCAATGGCATATGAGAAACTTGCTAATCTTCAGCAACAGCTTGGATTATCAGGTAACTATATAAATAGCTACACCTATAATCCACAAACACCTGTTTATAATTCTATGATGTCACTGAAATATATCGTAAACAACAATTCTATTAATCTGCCTGATTTTAATACTGATTTTTATAACTTTGTAACTGCTAAGGCAAAATTCAAAGCATATGAAAACAAGTATTACCTTCCTATTGCGTATTGTGTAGATAAAAATATTAAAGATTGGTCATATGACAGTGTAAATCCTTTTGAAGTTCAGAATGATTATTTTGAAAAAGCGACAGGTATCAAAGATGTATTCAAACAGCTAAAAATCGATAATGAAAGTTATGACAATATTGATCCAATCTTAAACGGTTTAGATACAGGATATATGACTTTCTATAAGATTGATGAAGCTAAAGAAGGTATAATATCATTTGCAGTTATACCTGAGAAAACTCAGAATGTTTATCTCTTTGTTGAATCAAACAGTATTGATGATATATTAATTTCAAAAGGTCAAAAGCAGTATGGGAAATATGTAGACAGAGAATATATCATCGATTTAGGGAAATGCGAGGCTGGTGTACCTATTATTGTAGAAATGAAAGTTAAAGAGGATAAACCAAGTGCAAATCTTAATTTCTTTGCATATGGTATTGATATGACAGCTTTTGAGGAAGGCTTCCATATACTTAAAAATGGTGCAATGCAGGTTGAAACATTTGAAAATACAAGAATTACAGGAAATATTAACGCTCCTAAAGACGGTTTGGTTTACACTTCAATCCCCTATGATAAAGGTTTTAAGGTTATTGTAGACGGCAAACAGCTTGAAGAAAAAGATATCGTTGCTATCGGTGATGCCTTACTAGGATTCAATATAACCGAAGGCGAACATTCGATAGAACTTAAATACTTTCCTAAAGGGCTTGGGTTAGGTGTTGGAATTTCCACCGTTGCACTCTTGGTTCTTATTATCTCCTTTATAGTTAGGAAGAAAAAGAATGTTAAAGTTGCAATAGCTAGTGAGAAAAAAACAATTGAACCTGATGCAGATTTCATTGAAAGCGATATAATCGACGTTGAAATAAGCGAAGATGACGGTTTACCAATAATTCCTGATGAGTTTCAAAACAACAATCAGTAATTTCCAGATTTAAAGCTGTTTTGAATTAGATTTTCTAATATATTCCCTTGAATAATCTTGAACTTTTGTTACAAGATGTATTCAAGGGATTTTTTACTTTTGTCACAGTAAAAGCGAAAGATTAATTGTTGCATTATTAGTCATGTGAAGAAGGTATATTTATAAAATATAAAACCTGACTTCGCAAAAGGCGAAATCAGGTTTTAATTTTCTTAATTTATTTTTTGACTTTTGGCTTTGTACGTATGTACAAAGGGATAACTTAATCTCCTAAAAACTTCTATCAGCTACCTTTATTTCTTTAAAAGGCTTGCTGCAGCCTCATCAAGGAAGATTGTGGCATCCTCGTGCTGCTGAAGAATAGAAGCGGGACACTTAGGTGTGACTTCACCTTCAATCATAGCCTTAACAGCTTCTGCTTTGCTCTCACCTGTTGCGACAAGAATAATGCTCTTAGCTCTCATGATTGAACCGATACCCATCGTTATAGCGTAATGAGGCATTGCTATATCTGTAAAATATATAGAGTTAGCTTCAATTGTGCTGTCTGTAAGTTTTACTTTGAAAGCTTCGTCTGTAAATTCATCAGCAGGCTCATTGAAACCGATGTGACCATTACGTCCAATACCAAGAAGCTGAACATCAATACCGTTTGCATCTTTGATTGCCTTAGCATATCTTGCGCTTTCATCAACAGAATCTGTATTGCCATCAAGGAAATTGATATTATCAAAGTTGATATCTACTTTTGAGAAAAGATTGTCTACCATGAATGAATAAAAGCTATTTGCGTGTTTCTTAGGAAGGTCGCAATATTCATCAAGATTAAACGTTGTAACATCTTTAAAGCTAACCTTGCCCTCTTTGCACTGCTTAGCAATGTAATTGTATGTTGGAACCGGTGAGGCTCCTGTTGCAAGGCCAAGAACAGCATTAGGCTTTTCGTTTACATAATCACAAAAGATTTTGCCTATTGCTTCGCCAATTTCATCAGCTGTTTTTAAAATATTAATCTTCATTTTTTGAATCTCCTATTAGGTAAATTTTAATGTTCTATATATGATAATATGAAACATCATATAAAATTATATCATTTATTTTATATTTTTTCTACACTTTTTGTCTTTTCACTTGCAATATATGTTTTTTATTAGATAATATAATTGAATTACGTTTGACAAAATGTTATAATCGAAAAAATATAAAAAAGTGGATTGATAAAATGATGAATCGTGTTGCTACATTGGCTATTGCATCTATTTTTTTGTTTACTATGGCAATTAGTTCTTATGCTGTTTGCAAGATTGACGGCAATATAGATGCAACTGAAATTGAAAATTCAAAAATACAGTTACTATGCACTGATGGAAGCAGTGGAAATACTGTGAGTAAACTGATTTCATATTTCTATATATCTCCAGAAGATAAAGAAATGTATATCGCTGTTAATGTAGATATGAATGGTTATGAAATAGAGGACAATGGAAATTTAAAATTGCTTATTTATATAGAATGCAAACCGGTTATTGAAATAAACAGTTGCGGAGATATCAAAACTGATGAAAATTATTTTGATGTAGATGCAAAGTCAAAAATAGTGTATTCCAATGCCAATTTTGAAACTAAAATAATTTATAAGTTTCCATTGAAAGAGAATCCGCATATATCAGTTCAAATTTGTGATTGTGAAGGTTTAAAGTCAAAGATGTTTGATATTGATACTTTTATCCCTCAAGATTCAGCTACAACTCAGAATGAAATTGAAGATAACACACAAAGACATATAAATAATAAAAATAATAAAAAACATAAATCAAAGAAATCAAAGAAAAGAAAAACTAAACCGCACAGTCAAAAAACAAACATAAAAGACATAGATAATAAAGAAAGTAATTCTAATAATAAC
>JAHHTR010000037.1 GCA_020024515.1 Angelakisella sp. | reverse complement strand
ACTATCTTTCCAAAAATATCAATTTTATTTTTAATTTTTTTAGTGCAAAAATCCAAATCAATAAAAGCGTATTGCAAAAAAATTACGAATATGTTATACTATCTTAAAGTCATATTGATTTAAATTATAAAATTCCAATGCTATATATAAATAATTGCATCGTAATTATTTATATATTAAAATAAAACAGTTTTATCTATATAATTCAATCTCAATTAAAGTGTATACTAAATATAAATATATAAAAGTGAGGAAAAATGTTTGAAGACATTATTTAATTTTTTTGAAGAACTTGATGAAATGGTATATGTATCAGATATTGAAACCCATGAATTGATTTATTTAAATCGACATTTACGTGAAAATCTCGGTTTTCTAAATAACGAATCATATAAAGGTAAAAAGTGCTATGAAGTATTACAAAAAAGAAATAGCCCCTGTCCATTTTGTAATAATAACGAACTGCGAACAGAAAAATTTTTCACATGGATTCATGAAAATCCTGTCTTAAAGCAAAAATTTGTTATCAAAGACAAAATGTTTTTTTACAATAACAGTAAATATCATATTCAAATAGCAATAAAAGCAAGTGAAAATGATATAGTGCAAACTACATATTTTTATACTCACATTGAAGCCATTTTAAATAAATGTCTTCAATGCTTTTTTGCTACACCGGATCCGGAAGAATCTATTGATATGCTTTTGGCATATTTAGGTAAGGTATTTAACAGTGACCGAGTTTATATTTTTGAATTTTACAGTAATCAAACCGCCAGTAATACTTATGAGTGGTGCAATTCAAAAATATTACCGCAAAAAGATATTCTTCAAAAAATACCAAATTCCGATATTGGCTATTGGATGGATAGGTTTGAACAAAAACAATCTGTTATAATAGCTGATTTAGAAGATATACGTACAATTTATCCATCTACCTATTCACTTTTACACCCACAAGAAATAAAATCTTTATGTGTTGCTCCTATTTTTGGAGATGGTTTATTAAAAGGGTTTATAGGTATAGATAATCCCGAAAGAAATAGTTTTATACTGCTAGAAAAAGTATTGACTACTTTGAGTGGTTCCATAGGAGTACAGTTTAAAAGGCGTAATTTGTATAAGCGATTTAATGAGATGAGTTATCGAGACTCACTTACAGGAGCATATAACCGTAATGCTATGGTTGAACACAACCTGGAAACAAAAAATTTCTTTTCTTTTGGAGCTGTCTACTGTGATATTAACGGTTTAAAAGAGACAAATGATACTCAAGGGCATTTATCGGGAAATAAACTCATTCAAGAATGTTATCATATTCTTGAAAAAACATTGGATACAAAACTTATATATCGTATAGGTGGAGATGAATTTGTAGCCCTCTACTATAATGTAGAAAAAGAAAAAATCGAAAAAGATATAGATAACTTACGCTTGGCAATTATGCAAAGCGATTGTCAAATATCAATCGGATATTCATGGTCTAATACTTTACCAATAGACACAGAAGAAATAATGCATAAAGCTGATATGCTAATGTATGAAGAAAAGGAAATTTATTATAAAAATCTAAAAACAATGTTAGAAGATTCAAAAGAGCGTAATAATATTTCAAATATATTTATAATGCAATCTGAACAGAAGCTCCAAAAGTTTTTATCGAATACCTACTTTGATATTTCATTTTTGTTTTCAACGCTCAGTGACGATAATGAAACAAGCTACTTATTCTTTGGCGATATTCAAAAAAATTTATTTTATATTTCCGACAATATGCGTGAAAAATTTGGCTTCAAAAGTAATATTATATCGGATTTTATAAATAAGTGGTCAGCTCGTATCGAAGATTCACATCTACTCAACAGATTTTGGAGTGACATTAATAATATTTTAGACCAAAAGCAAAGCTACCATGATCTTAGATATCCTATTTTAGATACACAAGGAAACTATATATGGGTACGTTGCTATGGAAAAATTAAATGGAACGAAGATAAAACTAAGCCATTATTTTTTGCCGGACGAGTTACACATCAAGATACAGACTTTATTGTGGATTCACTAACAAACTTTCCAACAGAAACTGTTTTAATAAAGCACTTAAAACATTCAAAAGAAAACAACCGAAAATTTCAAGCAATAGGATTTTCACTAAACAACATCACACAAATAAATAATAATCACGGACGCAACTATGGAGATAACCTAATACATCAAATTTGCCAAAACTTATATGCGAACCTTTCCGGCAAAGTTACCTTTTATCGTTTGAGCGGTATGCGTTGTCTCGCATTAATAGATTCCAGACCACTTGATGAAACAAAAGCAATTATTCTTCAAATTAAAGAAATTATCGAAGATTGTTATCAAAGAATGGGTGTATCCCTTCAATATCCTTGCTCATTTGCATTACTAAGCTATCCTCAGGAGGGCGAATCAATTCAAGATTTCGTTGAGAATATTCTTGCTCTCATCAAACTGGCAAAACAAGAGCCAAAACAATTATATATTGATAATTCCAATGGGGATATTCAAAAAATTCAAAATTTATCTAATATGGAATTACGTTTAATTCAAGATATCTTAAATAATATGGAAAACTTCCGTATTGTTATTCAACCTGTCGTTTCTACTGTTGACAACAATCCTGTTGGGGGAGAAACTCTACTGCGTTGGAGATTTGAAGGTAAAGAGATTTCACCCGCTGTATTTATTCCTATTATCGAAAAAGAAAATATGATTCATTTAATAGGACGTTGGGTATTTGAACAAGCTGTTCGTTCTTGCGTACGAATATTATCATATTGTCCCGATTTCTATCTAACTGTAAATGCCAGCTTGCAACAACTTAACGATGAAGGATTTATAGATTTTATGAAACAAGCACTGGAAAAATACAATTTAGACGGAAAGCACATTGTTGTGGAAATGACAGAAAGTTGTATGGACGAACAACCCGAAAAACTTCTTAATTTCGTAAAAGCTTGCGAAAATATGAATATCAAAATAGCCTTAGATGATTTTGGCAGTGGTTATTCTTCTCTTCGAGTTCTTTTACAATATCCATCAAGTATTATTAAACTGGATCGTTCACTGCTTTTGGAAATGAGTGATTCTTTCGAAAAAAACAATTTTATCACAAGTATTGTATATGCCTGTCATCAATTTGGCAAAAAAGTATGTATGGAAGGTGTAGAAACAGAATTCCAGAATGAACTTGTCAAAGAAGCAGGCTGTGATATGATACAAGGATATCTTTACTATCGTCCAATGGAAGTTAACCAAGTTTATAAACTTCTTGCAGATAAATTTGAATCATAAATAATCAGGAAATTATAAAACAAAAGTAAACACATCTAACCTGATTATTTATTCTAACATAAAAAGGTAGGTGCATGGTGATTTGATTTTCCCATGTACCTACCTTTTTAACATTTATTATCTACTAAATTTTCTTTTTAAAAAATGAATTACTATTTTCATCAATAAGTTTACAAAAAGAATTGCCAATGAAACAACCGCTGCACATTCCAGCATCATTTGTGCTTCAAATTGAGTTATCATTAGTGATATTGGTTTGTTTATTGTTGTGGCAAGGAAAGATACCGCTGAAATCGTCATCATACTATTAACAAAGAAATATGAAAACATTTCAAAAATTGTTTTCCGACATGTTGGTATAAAAATATCACGAATCATATATATGCGGTTTATACCAAGTGTTAAACCCACACTTTCCAAATTTTTATTTAACTTTGAAAGTGAATTATAAATCATTAGATACGGTGATGCAATAAAATGTATAGTATTCACCATAATAAGAATAGCTATCGTACCATATATAAAACTTCTTTTGAAGGTCAAAACATACGAAAGGCCTAATACAACCCCGGGTATAGCATTTGATGTAATTGCAGACAGATGTAGAAAACGTGATGTTTTTGATACCATTCTTGCAGACATATATGCAGATAAAAATGCAATTATAACACCGATTGTAGCAACCAACAAAGCTATTATAATAGAATTTAACAAATATTCTCCTGTATGTATATTTAAAGTCTTAGAAATATTATCTAATGTTAGACTCATATCAAAAGGATATTTTTTAACAAAAGCCAAAATAACAAATGAAAATATCGGAATAAGTGTTACCATAGATATAAATACACAAAATAAATATGAAAGTATTTTTTTCCATTTTGTGTTATCAGGTTCAAAAGGCTTATTCACAAAATTAATACTTCCTTTGTCCTTATTCAAAATATCTGCTATAAAAGCTATAACAGCTGGAACAAGAAGTATTACACCATAAACCGAACCTATTCCAAAGTTTAATCGTCCGATTACTTCTTGATACATAACAACAGAAAGTGTGGTATATCTTCCACCAATCATAAGCGGAACACCGTAATCGGTAATAATCATAGAGAAAATAGCAAAAAACACAGAAATAAAAGGTCTTCTAAAATAAGGCACAGTAATTTGTGTAAATTGATTCCATTTTGGAATATTCAAAACTTCTGCGGCTTCGTACGAAGAAGCATCTTGATATTTCATAATGTCCACAAACATTAAATATGCAATAGGAAAAGTATAAATTACAGAACCCAAAATAATGCCTTTAAGTCCATATATTCCCGATTTCAGATTAAACAAATTTGTTAAAATACCATTATTGCCAAAAAGAAAAATCAAACCCATTCCATGTGAAATAGAGGGGATTAGCATAGGGATAAGGAAAATTACCGAAAAAATACTCTTATACTTTATATTTACCCTTTCTGTACACAAAGCAAGTCCATAAGCAATAATTATAGTAATTATTGTTGCCAATGTTGTAGAAAAAAGTGAATTCATAATTACTGTTTTAAAATTAGCAGAATGAATTACCTTGTTAATACTATCAATATCTATATTCATAAACATATTGAATAGTGGAAGAAAGACAAATATAATAAACATAATTGATAGCAAAATTTTTGTTAAATCAGTTTTATTAAAATTTGTATATTTTGTCGCAGTCATTTTCATTTACAATTCCTCTATTATATATTTACAAATTTATTCAGAGACTCTATTTTGATTTTAAGATTATTTATTACAAAATCTTCGACATAGCTACCAGCAGGAAATTTAATAATATTTTCAGGAGTATCAAGTTGCAAAACAGAGCCTTCACGCATAACCATAATTCTGTCAGACATAGCAAATGCTTCCTCTTGGTCATGTGTAATATATATCATTGTAGTACCATACTCTTTTTGAATATTTTTAATTTCTTGACGAAGTGACAAACGTGTATCTACGTCTAATGCGCTCATTGGTTCATCAAATAGAATTATGTCAGGATTTATAATAAGTGTACGGGCAATCGCTACACGTTGTTGTTGTCCTCCCGAAAGCTCATTCGGTCGCTTATTCATACATTTTGATAAACCCATCTGTTCAATCATATTAATAGCTTTTTGACGAATTTCGCCTTTATTATTTTTATTCTCCTTACGTATCCTTAATGCGTATTCCACATTTCCCAAAACTGTCATATTTTCAAAAAGAGCATAATTTTGAAAAACTATTCCCATACCTCTTTCACTCGGACTTAAATACGTGATATCTTTTCCATCTTTAAAAACTTTTCCCGATGTTGGATTAAGTAATCCTATCAATATTCGTAAAAGAGTTGTTTTACCACATCCGGAAGAACCGAGAATTGATAAAAATTCTCCTTCGTTTACTTCAAAATTAACTTTATTCAATATGGTTTTTTCTCCATACTTTTTTTCAATATCTTGAATTTGAAGTTTTACCATTCTTTTGACCTTCCTTTTTTATTTAAAGTTTTAGTATTTCCATTTTTCAAGCAAACGCTCTTTTTCTTCTGTTGAATTGTTACTCATATCTGAATATTTAATATTTTGTGGATAATTTTCTATTTCAAAATATTTATCCACAAAAATTTTTTCAGGATAATATGACTTAGAAAGTTCAGAAATATAATTATTAATCAGAACATCAAAAACTTCTCGAACTGCTTTTCTTTCTTCTTTACCTTTAATTATAGCTTGACCATATACTGCATAAGGTGAACCTTCTTCAAAAAATACAGTTTTTATCGGTTGCCCTTTGGAAAGTTCAATTACAGCTTGATTTGTCATACCAAGACCAATAGCAACTTCTCCTTGAACAATAGCATTTATTGGTCCTGAGCCTGACGAAGTATATTGCAAAACATTTGGAGTTAGTTTATCAAAGTATGCAAAAGCTTTTTCTTCACCCCACGCATTAACCAAAGATTTTAAAAACATATATCCGGTAGATGATGCCTTTGGATTTGGCATAGATATTAATCCCTTGTATTCCGATTTCAATAAATCTTCGTAAGATTTAGGTTCAGGCAATCCTTTTTCTTCAAGAACTTTGGTGTTTAAAATAATAGTACCACTACTTCTATGTAACGGAATTACATTCTTATTAAGAATTGTATCAGGTTCATAAACAGAAAAATCATATGAAGATAAATCCGCCAATATTCCTTCTTTTGTAAGTCTCTCCAAATAACTGTATTCTAAATCAACAGTAATGTCACACTCTGTTTTTGTTCCCTCTGCCAATAGTTTTGCTGCATGGTTACCTGTTGAAAAATATTCAATAGTTATATTATAATTCGGGAATTTTTCTTTTAGCAATTTGTTCATTATTTCAATTGGATAATCCTCTATCGAAGTATATATTAAAACTTTTTCTTTTTTGGCTCCACATCCTGATAACATACACATAGACAATATCGTAACTGCTAAAAATGTAAAAATCATTTTACTAAACTTTAATTTCATATTTAAGTTCCCCTTTAAAATTATTAATATAAAATTTATTAGTATTATATTAACTTATTATCGACATAATGTCAATATATTTTTCATTTTTTGTGTTTATTTTTTTTATTATTATATCTATTTTTGAACAAATATTTATTTTATAAAAATTTAACTTAATGTGTATTTGGCTTAAAAATGTATTCAATACATTTTTTAAGAATTTACTCAAACTATTTTTAAAATACTAATTTTATAATTTTGATTACTATATTGAACATATATGTAAGTAATAAATATATAAAACACAGTATAGTCACTGAATATATCTAAATACTATATATTACATTTTTATACTAACAGAACAATACAACTAAAAAAACTGACTTCACCTAAAAAAAGAAGTCAGCTTTTTGTCATTTTTTATATTTTATTTATAAGCAGGATCAATTATAAGCAGGATCAATGTTTTTTAGTTCCTGAAAAGTATCAATTTCCGCAATATCATCAAAAGTACAATCACGAACCTCTACTTTATAATTGTTGATACAATATCTTAAAGCCACTTCGTCCCAATATCTTTCCTTGCCACCCGGCATTTCATATACAGTTTTTACATCTTCATATAGCTTTGCACCATCGATTTCATTCCAATAAGAAATACCAAACCAATGGTAGCAATTCAATCCACCAACCATTAATTTAGTAACTACATTATTTTTTGTTTCAAAACACCAATCATCAGTTCGATCAACAGGAACACCAACATAATTCGATGTATATTGATATTTCTGAATTAAATTAGGATTGTATAAATAAAGATCAGATTCCAAAATATACGCATTTTGCAAAAGATGTCTTGCCAATAATACAGATGAAATATTATTTGTTTCTTGATAGATAGGATTTTCGATAAATTTAATCATCGGATATTTATAAAGAAGTTGATCAAATTGCTCGCCAAGATATCCCCGAACAACATATATTTCTTCTATGCCTGCTGCAAGAACTGCATCTAAAAGTGTATCTATCATTCTGACACCTTTTACTCTGACAAGAGGCTTAGGAGTATTTAATGTTATAGGTACAAGTCGATAGCCAAAACCAGCAGCTATGAAAACTGCTCTTTTTACTCTATATGGTTCAAGTGCTGCGTAACCTGCTCTTGTAAGCTTAGAGGATTTTAATAAACCTTGTGCATTTAATGTTGAAATTACATGATTGACAGAACCAATAGACATTTTTGTTTCGGCAGCAATCGTTCTTTGTGTGCAATTCTCATTGTTTTTTTCAAGATATGTTAAAATATCAAATTGTTTTCTGTTTAGTGAATTATTATTCATAGCTTTACCCAATTAGTGAATAATACTAGTACCTTTCATTATTTTATATGATACATTATACTTTTTATATTAAGATTTGTCAAACAACAAATATATATTAGCACAATATTAATATAACATCATTCATTTTTTAAGATATTTCATATATTTGATTTTTATATTATTATTGATTACCATAAATATTGCAATATATTACTTCTAATAGTCAATAGGCATTTATGTAACTATATTTCATCTTTACAAATGATAATTTTAAAAATAAAATATACGTAAAGTTATTTAATGCTTTTGTCTATTGTTGCTTTGATTTTATTCATAAATATTATTAACTGTCAGTGCTGTCGGGTTTTCTGTAACTGTTCTTTCCCAATTCAACAATTTTCCTTTTTCAACCAATCTTCCCATAATTACAAATCTATATCCATTTGGATATATAGGAACTATTCTTCGACAGCATGTGGAAAGGGTCATTATTTTATCCCCTTCTTCGACATCAACATGAAAATCAAAAAGACTCTTTTTCTTTGCTTCTTCTATTATTGCCTTCTGCTCTTTTAGTGTAGGATTAGCATTATTGTATATAAAAGAAGTTTTTGTATGAAAAGCCGCAAAAACTTCAAATACCATACTTTCGTATTCTGTTGCAAATAGGAAATATGGGTGTGATTTACAGAAATCTATATTTTGCCATCTTTTTAGTTCGGTAAAATGTTCGTATTCTCTGCTTTTTTCCACTCCGCCATCAGGATTTTCATCTTTACTGTGTCCATATATAATCAGATTATCTGACTGTATATCGCGTCCACCAAAAGTGCAATTATAATCTGCAAATAACGCACCGTTAACATCATTTTCTCTATAATCATTGTGTTTAAGATAGTATTCATTGTCATTTTCTTTAAAAAATACAGGGCTGTTAACTGTTGTATCATAAAGATATAGCCAACCGACAGTATCAGGATTTATTTTTTTAAATTTTTTTACATTATTAACCATATCTTCTCTTATAGCCCAAAACTCTTTGTCTCTCTCCTCTGATTTGTTTTCTGCCACAGGTATATCAGAAGAAGAAACCGAGCTTTCTGAACTTTCGGCAACTTCTAAGTTTTCTGATTGAGCATTTTCACTACTTATTAAATCATTTTGTTCTGTTTGTTGAATTTCACTTTGTATAAAATCAAGGCTACCACTTGTTATTACACTTTCGTCTTTTTGACAAGCGGTTAAAAGTAATAGAGCTATGCAAATCAAAATAATTTTTTGCATACAATGTCTCCTATATCTATGTTATTTATATATAATTAATACGCTATTTCATTATCAATAATAATTACAACATTTATTTGATAATGGTATAGTTTTATATTAAACTATGTGATTAGTTTAACATAAATATGCTATAAAATCAAGTTGTATACAGTTTTAAATTATAAGAAGAATTTGCGTTATTTTCTATAATATGATATAATTAATTTTAAAAAATAGTAAAGAGGTTATATTTTATGTGGGCATATAGCAGTGTTTTTTATCAAATTTATCCACTTGGATTTTGTGGAGCACCATTTGAAAATGACGGTAATCTAACATCACGTATTTTAAAAGTAATAGATTGGATTCCTCATATAAAAAAGTTAGGTGCAAATTCAATATATTTTTCGCCTGTGTTTGAATCTGATACACATGGATACAATACCCGAGATTACACAAAAATTGATTGCAGACTGGGAACAAATGAAGATTTTAAATTTGTATGCGATAAATTACACAAAGACGGAATACGTGTAGTATTAGACGGTGTATTTAACCATGTCGGACGAGGATTTTGGGCATTTCAAGATGTATTGCAAAACAGAGAAAATTCAAGATATAGAGATTGGTTCTATATTGATTTTAACAGAAACTCTAACTACAATGACGGATTATGGTATGAAGGTTGGGAAGGCAACTATGATTTAGTAAAACTTAATCTCAGAAATGAAGAAGTTATACAACATATATTTGAGGCTGTAAAATATTGGATTCAAGAATTTGATATTGACGGTTTGCGTTTAGACGTTGCATATTGTTTAGACCGAGATTTCTTAAAGAGACTGCGTCTATTTACTGCTTCACAAAAAGATGATTTCTTCATTGTAGGCGAAACCTTGCATGGTGATTATAATCAATGGGCAAATGACGAAATGTGCCATTCTGTTACAAATTATGAATGTTATAAAGGCTTATATTCAAGTTTTAATTCAATGAATATGTTTGAAATTTGTCATTCCCTAAACAGACAATTCGGTCCTGAAAACTGGACGTTATATAAAGGAAAGCATTTACTTTCTTTTGTAGATAATCATGATGTTACACGAATTGCAAGTAATTTAACTAATGAAAAACATTTACCTCTTATTTATGCACTTATGTTTGGAATGCCAGGTATTCCATGTATCTATTATGGAAGTGAATGGGGAACAAAGGCACATAAAAATAATGAAGACACGGCCCTTCGAGTTTGTTTTGATAGACCTGAATTTACAAAACTTTCAGAATTTATTTCCAAACTTGCAGAAGCAAAGAAAAATAGTAAAGCACTGAATTACGGAGATTATAGAAGTATTGTTTTAACCAATCATCAATGTATTTTTGAAAGAACTTGTGACAACGAGCGTGTACTGATTGCCATTAATGCCTCAGAAAATACATACACAGCACATTTTGATGCAAAATGCGGTATGGCCATAGATTTAATTACAAGAAAAACACATGATTTCAGAGGCGGAAGCGAATTACCTCCATACTCAGCCTATTTTTGGAAAATGGAAAGATAAAAACACCGCATAATTACAGATAGTTATTATGTTAATATATTTCTTGTCAGATTAGATAAAAATATAGATAATACTCCATGTATTGTCGAGTATTTTCAAAATTATATGTAATACACAATACTAATGGTCAAAATTGTACAAGAACTCCATAATTTTATAGTATAAAAGCTATTCTATGATAGTATTTTCTATTGTGTAATAGCTTTTTTATTGATTTAAACTAAATATTTTCAAATATGCTTATTTTTTCTTAATATGCTGAATTTAATATGCAAAATTTATTTGAATACAAATTTTAATGATAAAATTCATGTAAAAACGCACAAAAATACAATATATATGCTAATATCTGCAAAAAAAACAGATATGATAACCACATTTTCAGATATCATTATCACAATGTTGACATTCTAAAATGACACGTGTTATTATTTGTATACGATTTGCATAAGCTTGTTTTTAAATATATTTTAATATTGCAAGTCGTGTAGACTAAAATATTTAAGAGGAGTTTTTATGAATATTAAGGAAAGTATGAAAAGAACCACAGCTATAATAATTCTTATAGGATTACTTCTAACATCAGTAGGGTGTGCAAATAATAACGGTACAACATCAAAACCTGAAGCAAATAGTTCAGTATCACAAAGTACTGTACCAAAAGATGAAGTTACTGATGTAAAACAAGACAGCTTTGCAGAACTTAGAATAAAATGGGTAGAATCTTTTGTCGGAAAAGACAATAATATGAATAACGAAAATATTAAACGTGTTATCGAAAAAATAGATACAAGTGCACAAAAAAGTATTGAAAGTATGGTAAAAGACGGTTCTCAAATATGGGTTAACGCTAAAACGGAAAAATACAAAGAAGACCCCACACATATAAGAGAAATGTATTTATCTCTTGAAAGTATGGCTAAAGCTTACGCAACAAAAGAAAGTAAATATTATCAAAACGAAGAAGTCCTTAATGATATAAAATATGGTTTGGATTGGCTTGATAAAAATGCTTACTTTAAGCAAGAGCAATATGGTAACTGGTGGCAATGGGAAATAGGTATACCAAAAGCTGTAACAAATATTTGTATGTATATATATGATAAACTTTCAAAAGAAGAAATAAGCAGATATACAGATGTAGTATATTACTATCAGCCAAACCCTCTGTATTCTGGTTTAAGTGGCGTTTCAACAAACCCAAAACGTACATCAGAAGCAGCAAATCGTGTTGATGTTTCATTAGTTGCTGTTGGTCTTGGTATATTGCGAGAGGATGCCGAACAGCTTAAACTTGCAAACGAGGCTATAACAAGCTTACTTGCATATGAAGAGCCAACAGAAGACGGTACTTTGACAGATGGATTCTATAATGACGGTTCATTCATACAACATGGACATGTTCCATATGTTGGTACTTACGGTAATGTATTGCTATCTGGTTGTGTAAAAATAGCAGACTTACTTCAAAACAGTGAATGGAAATTATCAGAAGAAAAAATAGGTATTCTATCAGATTTTGCTATGAATTCTTATGTACCATTTATCTATAACGGTCGTGCAATTGATATGGTACGTGGTCGTGCAATTTCTCGTCATAATGCCAGCGATAAAAATTCAGGATATCAAATACTTAATTCTTTGGTTATGGCAACAGAAGTATTGAATAAAGATTTATCAAATGAATTAAAAACATTTGTAAAATCTTGCATAAAAGCAGACTTGTCAAACGATTATATAAATTCCCTAAACAATATAACTGTCATAAACTTGGTAGAAGATATAATGGCAGATGATTCAATAAAGACAGAAGAAACAAAACCTTTACACAAAAATTTTCCATTAATGGACAGAGTTATTCATAGAACAAACGATTATCTTTTTGGTGTAAGTATGTTCTCAAACAGAATCAGTAACTTTGAATATATGAACGGAGAAAATGCAAGGGCTTGGCATACAGCTGACGGTATGACATATCTTTATAATAATGACTTAAATCAATATACTGAAAACTACTGGAATACTGTCAATCCGTATCGTCTTGCCGGTACAACTGTAAGTACTGTTATTCTTGACCAAAAAGATTTGAAGCCAAACGGTGATAACGGACAAAAACTATTTTCACCTGAGGATTGGGTTGGCGGTGTAACTCTCGGTAATTACGGTGCAAACGGTATGGCACTAAGCGGCGACTTGAAGAAAAACCGAAAGGAAGACTATCCAAACGCAAAATATGATTCTCTAAGAGCCAATAAATCATACTTTATGTTTGATGATGAAATAGTTTGCTTAGGCAGTAATATCAATTCTTCCGAAAAAGAAGAAATAGAAACTATTGTTGAAAACCGTAAACTTAAAGATGACGGTACAAATACTGTAACAGTAAACGGTACAAAAGCAGCCGAAAAACTAAATAACAAAGAACAAGTTAAAGCAAAATGGGTACATCTTCAAGGTAACACAGAAAAAGGTAGCGACATCGGTTACTATTTCCCCAACGAAACTATGATTAATATAAACAAAGTAGAAAATACAAATTTATGGGGAAGCGTAAATTTAACAAATAAAAAAATGGAGCCTGTTACAAAGACATATCTTGAAATGTGGATTTCTCATGGTGTACAGCCAAAAGATAATAAGTATGAATACATTATTCTTCCAAATAAATCAGTTGAAGAAATGCAAAGCTATGAAAAAGAGAATGCTATTGAAGTATTAAGTAATACCAATGATTTGCACGCTGTAAAACACAATAATCTGAACATTGTTTCATTTAATAACTGGGCAGATAAAGAAGCGACTGTTGACGGAATAACAGTAAACAAAAAAGCTTCTGTTATGATGCAAGGAAAAGACGGTATTGTCGAGCTTTCAATATCCGATCCTACTATGAAAAACACATCAAGCATAGAAGTTACTATCAATAAACCATTAAAAGAAGTTATTTCCGCTGATGAAGGGATAGAAGTAATTGAAAAAGGCGATGTTCTTAAACTGAAAGTAAATGTAAACAACGCACAAGGTAAAACATTTAATATTAAACTTAAATAATAATTTGACTGTATAAAATTAAATGGAGAATTATAATATGAAAAACAATAGTTTTGCGGAATTAAGACTTAAATGGGTAGAATCCTATATAGGTAAGAACAATAATCTTGAAGATAAAAATGTTAAGCGTATAGTTAAAGAAATAGATGTTGAGGCAAAAAAGCATTTTGAAACTTTAAGAAAAGACGGTTCAATTTTATGGGACAATCCAAAAACAGTAAAATATAAAACCGATCCTGCAAATATATGGGAAATGTACCTATATCTTGAAAGTATGGCAAAGGCATATTCTACTGAGGGAAGTATATATTATAAAGATGAAAATGCGCTTAAAGATATAAAATATTGCCTAAGCTGGCTTGACAAAAATGCTTATTTTAAACAACCACAATATAGCAACTGGTGGCAATGGGAAATAGGTGTCCCACAAGCATTGATAAATACCTGTCTATATATATACGATAAACTTTCAGAACAGGAAAAATTCAGGTATACAGATGTAATTTATTATTATCAACCAAACCCTCTATATTCAGGATTTAGCGGTGTATCAAAAAGTCCTAAACGTGAAGCTGTTGCCGCTAATCGTTCAGATGTTGCACTTGTAGCTATCGGACTTGGACTTATAAGAGAAGACAGCGGGCAACTGCAACTCGCAAACGAGGCTATAACAAGTTTATTTACATATCAAACACGAAAAGAAGATGGCAGTTATTATGACGGATTTTATACAGACGGTTCGTTTATACAACATGGACATGTACCATATATCGGAACTTATGGTAATGTATTGCTGTCAGGTTGTGCAAAAATCGCAAGTTTATTAAAAAACAGCGAGTGGCATTTACCGGAAGAAAAAGTAAATATTCTTGCCGATTTTGCTATTAATTCATACATTCCCTTTGTATATAACGGTCGTGGATTGGATATGGTACGTGGTCGTGGTATATCTCGTTACTATTGGAGTGATAAAGTTTCCGGCTACGGAATAATGGATTCGTTACTTTTAGTTAGTGAAAGTCTTTCTAATGAGAAAGCACGTGAAATTAAAACATTTATAAAATCTTATATAAAATCTGACAAATCTAATGATTACATAAATTCTCAACCAAATGTAAATATTATAAATTTAGTAGATAATTTAATGTCAGATGAGTCTGTAAAAATAGAAGAAACAAAACCTTTACACAAAAATTTTGCACTAATGGACAGAGTTATTCACAGAACAAATGACTATTTATTCGGCGTTAGTATGTTCTCAAACAGAATCAGTAACTTTGAATATATGAATGGTGAAAATATAAGAGCTTGGCATACAGCTGACGGTATGACATATCTTTATAATACTGACATAGACCAATATACCGAAAACTACTGGAATACTGTCAATCCGTATCGTCTTGCCGGTACAACTGTAAGCACAGTTAAACTTGATAAAGAAGACTTACTGCCTAATTGTGATAACGGACAAGCTATATTTTCAGCAGAAGACTGGGTTGGCGGTGTAACTCTCGGAAATTACGGTGCAAATGGTATGGCACTAAATGGCGATTTGAAGAAAAACCGAAAGGAAGACTATCCAAACGCAAAATATGATTCTCTAAGAGCCAATAAATCATACTTTATGTTCAATGATGAAATAGTTTGCTTGGGCAGTAATATCAATTCTTCCGAAAAAGAGGAAATAGAAACTATCATTGAAAACCGTAAACTTAAAGATGACGGTTCAAATGTTATAACAGTAAACGGTTCAAAAATTATTGATAAACTTAATAACATAGAAGAACTTAATACAAAATGGGTACATCTACAAGGCAATACAGAACAAGGCAGTAATATCGGCTACTATTTTCCTAATGAAACTCTACTTAATATAAATAAAATACAAAATACAAATAATTGGAATAGTGTTCGTATGGCTGCCGAAGAAATGGAACCTGTTACAAAGACATATCTTGAAATGTGGATTTCTCACGGTGTACAGCCAAAAGACAATAAGTATGAATACATTATTCTTCCAAATAAATCAGTTGAAGAAATGCAAAGCTATGAAAAAGAGAATGCTATTGAAGTATTAAGTAATACCAATGATTTGCACGCTGTAAAACACAATAATCTGAACATTGTTTCATTTAATAACTGGGCAGATAAAGAAGCGACTGTTGACGGAATAACAGTAAACAAAAAAGCTTCTGTTATGATGCAAGGAAAAGACGGTATTGTCGAGCTTTCAATATCCGATCCTACTATGAAAAACACATCAAGCATAGAAGTTACTATCAATAAACCATTAAAAGAAGTTATTTCCGCTGATGAAGGGATAGAAGTAATTGAAAAAGGCGATGTTCTTAAACTGAAAGTAAATGTAAACAACGCACAAGGTAAAACATTTAATATTAAACTTAAATAATAATTTGACTGTATAAAATTAAATGGAGAATTATAATATGAAAAACAATAGTTTTGCGGAATTAAGACTTAAATGGGTAGAATCCTATATAGGTAAGAACAATAATCTTGAAGATAAAAATGTTAAGCGTATAGTTAAAGAAATAGATGTTGAGGCAAAAAAGCATTTTGAAACTTTAAGAAAAGACGGTTCAATTTTATGGGACAATCCAAAAACAGTAAAATATAAAACCGATCCTGCAAATATATGGGAAATGTACCTATATCTTGAAAGTATGGCAAAGGCATATTCTACTGAGGGAAGTATATATTATAAAGATGAAAATGCGCTTAAAGATATAAAATATTGCCTAAGCTGGCTTGACAAAAATGCTTATTTTAAACAACCACAATATAGCAACTGGTGGCAATGGGAAATAGGTGTCCCACAAGCATTGATAAATACCTGTCTATATATATACGATAAACTTTCAGAACAGGAAAAATTCAGGTATACAGATGTAATTTATTATTATCAACCAAACCCTCTATATTCAGGATTTAGCGGTGTATCAAAAAGTCCTAAACGTGAAGCTGTTGCCGCTAATCGTTCAGATGTTGCACTTGTAGCTATCGGACTTGGACTTATAAGAGAAGACAGCGGGCAACTGCAACTCGCAAACGAGGCTATAACAAGTTTATTTACATATCAAACACGAAAAGAAGATGGCAGTTATTATGACGGATTTTATACAGACGGTTCGTTTATACAACATGGACATGTACCATATATCGGAACTTATGGTAATGTATTGCTGTCAGGTTGTGCAAAAATCGCAAGTTTATTAAAAAACAGCGAGTGGCATTTACCGGAAGAAAAAGTAAATATTCTTGCCGATTTTGCTATTAATTCATACATTCCCTTTGTATATAACGGTCGTGGATTGGATATGGTACGTGGTCGTGGTATATCTCGTTACTATTGGAGTGATAAAGTTTCCGGCTACGGAATAATGGATTCGTTACTTTTAGTTAGTGAAAGTCTTTCTAATGAGAAAGCACGTGAAATTAAAACATTTATAAAATCTTATATAAAATCTGACAAATCTAATGATTACATAAATTCTCAACCAAATGTAAATATTATAAATTTAGTAGATAATTTAATGTCAGATGAGTCTGTAAAAATAGAAGAAACAAAACCTTTACACAAAAATTTTGCACTAATGGACAGAGTTATTCACAGAACAAATGACTATTTATTCGGCGTTAGTATGTTCTCAAACAGAATCAGTAACTTTGAATATATGAATGGTGAAAATATAAGAGCTTGGCATACAGCTGACGGTATGACATATCTTTATAATACTGACATAGACCAATATACCGAAAACTACTGGAATACTGTCAATCCGTATCGTCTTGCCGGTACAACTGTAAGCACAGTTAAACTTGATAAAGAAGACTTACTGCCTAATTGTGATAACGGACAAGCTATATTTTCAGCAGAAGACTGGGTTGGCGGTGTAACTCTCGGAAATTACGGTGCAAATGGTATGGCACTAAATGGCGATTTGAAGAAAAACCGAAAGGAAGACTATCCAAACGCAAAATATGATTCTCTAAGAG
>JAHHTR010000036.1 GCA_020024515.1 Angelakisella sp. | reverse complement strand
AGTTTAGATTATCAAGTAATGTAATCTAAACTATTTTTTATATTTCACTTATATTTTATCCAATAAGTTATTTGTAATATCTTTACGCAAATTAAATTGTATAATAAGTGATTTAAGGATATTTGCTTGTGAAGACAATTCCTCGCTTGATGCAGCTGTCTGCTCGGAAGTCGCACTGTTTGTTTGAACAACAGCTGATATCTGATCTATATTTTGTGATATTTCAATTGCTGACTGAGCCTCATCATTTGAAGATTTCTTGATATTAAATACAATTTCGCTTACTTTCTTTGTGCTTTCAACAACTGATACAACTGCTTCTTGTGTTGTATCCACTATCTTTGCACCATTTGTAACAGCCATAACAGCTTCATCAATAAGTATAGTTGTATTTTTTGCTGCCTCCGCAGATTTTTGTGCAAGATTGCGTACCTCATCGGCAACAACCGCAAAACCTTTACCCGCAACACCTGCTCTTGCTGCCTCTACTGCGGCATTAAGTGCAAGTATATTTGTTTGGAAAGCTATATCATCAATAGTTTTGATAATTTTACCTATATCGTTCGCCTTATTCTCGATATTTCTCATCGCTTCTGCCATCAAATTCATTTCTTCTATACTTCTGTTCAGTGAATTTTCAGCCTCTACCACAAGTCCTGTTGCTCTGTCTGTTTCAAGTGCTGTTTGTTGCATTTGATTTGATACTGTTTCAATGGTAGCATTCAGTTCTTCTATTGTTGAGGCTTGCTCTGTTGCGCCTTGTGCAAGTCCCTGCGCTGCATCGGATACTTGTGTAGAGCCTACTTCAACTTGTTCCGCAACAACACTGATTTCTGACAAAGTATTGCTTAATTTTCTGTTAATTTGTTTCAATGCAAACAATATATCTTTATAATCACCTATATAATTTTGCTCACAAGTTGTTTCAATCGCAAAATTACCGTCTGCCATAGCATTTAGCAAATACTTAATATCATTAATTATTTCCAACTGATATTTTTCCATATCATTTATAGCTTTTGCAGTTTGACCTACTTCTGATGTATCTTCCTGTAAATCAAACTTAGTTCCAAGCTTTCCGTTAGCCAAATCTATCATCTTATTTTCAATTTTGCTCATTGGTCTTAACATAGCCGATCTAATAAATACAAAATAACATATTAGTGCAATGAATTCTACAAACATACAAATATATGCTACACATAAAAAAACATACAATTTTCTGTATTTATTATCAATAAATTTAGTTGTACGTTCCTGTATGGATGTTGATAAATCTTTTATTGTTGATTTTATTTTATCAACACCTTTTTGATAATCCGCACCATAAACAATAGCTGTCGCTCCTGTCAAATCACCGCTTTCAACAAGCGCGATTGCTTGCTTTTCCAATGGAACAAGAGCATTTGAAACAGTGAAAAAGTCATCAATTAAAGCTGTCTCTTTATTTGTAAGACCAAGTTCTTTCATTTTTGCAACCATTTTACCACGATTATCATCAATATTTACTTCCTTTATATAGTTATCATAATGTTTTCTGTTGCCTGTTGTCGCATAGCTTCTAACTTCTTCTGTAAGTAATCTAGACGCATTTTCAAATACTCTTGAATAATTATTAAGACTATTTTGATATTCCATATATTTAAAAATTTTATCATTAAAGTATTTTATTGCAAAAATACATATTGCACAAAGAACAAGCACAGCGACACTTGTCCCGCCCAGCCCTTTTGATTTTGTGCTTTTTTTCATAACTTTTCTCATATTATATATTATCCTTTCAAAATGTAAAATATAAAAATAAAAATCACAAATAGTCAACTCATTTAACTTTTATTTACAATAATTTAAGCCATTATAACATAATATTTTACCTTTTGCAACATAATATCGCATATTATTATAAAATTTAATATATAAATTATAATGGCTTATAAAGTAATATTTACAATATTTATTTCATTGAAAATATATTGTTATTTAATTTCTTATAATTGCATAAATAAGAATAGTATGTTATCATATTATTTTAGAATATAGTATTAAATATATCTTAAACATATTAGGAGTTTTTTGCGTATGAAAAAGGTAGCTTTTATTTTTGGCGGAGTATCCAGCGAACACGAGGTTTCAAGAATTTCTGTAACATCAATACTCAATAATGTAAACACAAACGAAATTGAATATATTGTAGTCGGAATAACAAAAAACGGTGAATGGTACAACTACACAGGTGATATAAAAAACATAAAAAACGGACAATGGCAAGACGATAAAGAAAATCTTTTTGATTGTGTACTGTCTCCCGATAAAAGACATCATGGATTTTTGATAAACAGAAATAATGAATGGGTAATAGAAAAAGTTGATGTTATTTTCCCTGTATTACATGGCAAAAACGGTGAAGACGGTACAATACAAGGACTATTTCAGCTTAGCGGTATACCCTTTGTCGGTTGTGACCTTATAAGCAGCGCAAACTGTATGGATAAAGACATAACAAAAATAATTCTTACTGCCAATAACATACCGAATTCAAAATGGATAACAGTATATCCAAACAGTGATATAAATATAATAAACAATGATATAAAAGAAAAACTTAACTATCCTGTATTTATAAAACCCGCAAATTCCGGGTCATCGGTAGGCGTCGGCAAAGCATATAATAAAGAAGACTTGAAAAAATTCCTAAAAGATGCGTTTAACGAAGATAAAAAGGTAATAATAGAAGAAACGATAGTTGGAGCTGAAATAGAATGTGCAGTTATGGGTAACGAAGAACCGATAGCTTTTGAAACATTGGGCGAGGTTGAGCCACTGCGTGATGTATACGACTATAAAGGTAAATACAAAGATGATACAACGAAGCTGCATATCCCTGCAAGAATAAGTGAAGATAAAGTTTTGGCTGTTCGTGAATATGCTGTAAAAGCATACAAAGCCATGGGTTGCAAGGGACTTTCCCGTGTAGATTTCTTTGTAACAAAAGACAGTATTATTTTGAATGAAATAAATACTCTACCCGGATTTACAAACATAAGTATGTATCCAAAACTTGCTATGACTTCCGGTATGAAATACAGCGAAGTTATAACAAAATTGATAGATTTAGCAAAATAATATCAAAGCTATCGAAAGGACTTGACAGTATATAATGAATTATTATGAGTTACGTAAAAAATATAAGACTTTTGTATACAGCGGTTATACTGTCAGAGAAGACAGTAACGAATTAAATATAGAATATCATTTTAAAATAGACGGACTATCGGAGTTTGCTCCAATGTGGAAATTTGAGAAAAACAGCAATATAATGCTTAAAAATGACAGAATAATAAATAAAATCATATTTTCACTTGGTATGACCGAACTTGTAAGCTACTGGAAAATAGCTTGCCCACAAAATGTTATTATTGAGTGTGGCGATATTGAAAGTCGACAGTCAGAATGGTGGAAAAAATTATATTTTAACGGTTTGGGTGAATTTTTCTATATAAATAATATCACTCCATCTTTTGATGACTTTATGACAATATCTTCAAACAATGTTATCAATAATACTTATGCCGATGAATATTTACCTACATTAACAGGTAGCCTTATCCCAGTAGGTGGCGGAAAAGACTCAGATGTTACTCTTGCATTACTCAAAGACAGTGTAAAAGACAATGTTTGCTATATGATAAACAATCGTCCGTCTTCAAAAAAAGCTATGGAAACAGCTAATTTTACCGAAGAACAACAAATTTGTGCATATAGAACACTTGACAAAAATATGTTGCAACTTAATAAAGAAGGCTTTTTGAACGGACATACACCTTTTTCTTCAATCGTTGCTTTTTCCTCACTTTTACAAGCATACATTTTAGGTAAAAAATATATAGTACTATCAAACGAAAGCAGTGCAAATGAGTCAACCGTTTCAGACAGCACAGTAAATCATCAGTACTCAAAAAGCTACGAATTCGAACAAGACTTCATCTTCTATGTTAAAAACTTTATTGGTTGCGACATTGAGTATTTCAGCTTTTTGCGTCCGCTGGAAGAAATACAAATTGCACATATATTTTCAAAATATCCGCAGTTCCACAATATTTTCCGAAGTTGCAACAAAGGCAGTAAGAAAGATATATGGTGCTGTGACTGTGCAAAATGTCTATTTGTATATATAATACTGTCACCATTTTTGAGTACACAAAAAATGACAGATATTTTTTCTGAAAATCTGCTTGATAAAGAAAGTTTCAAATCAACTTTTGAACAACTTATAGGAATACAAAAAGACAAGCCTTTTGAATGTGTCGGTAGTCAAACAGAAGTAAAAGTCGCACTGAATACACTATATAAAAGACTGAATAAAGATAACGAAAAGCTGCCTAAACTTCTTGATTACTATATATCATATTTTAATATAGATATTGATACAGCAAAAACATATAATATAAACGAATATTATGATACAAAAAATTCTTTGCCGAAAGAGTTTGATGAAATATTAAAAAAAGAAATAAAGGTGATTTCTTTAAATGAACAGTAAACTAAATATAATATCAGAATATATTAATAACAAAAAAATATTAATATGGGGTATGGGACGGGAAGGTATATCCACATATAAATTAATCCGCAGACTAAACCCCGATACAGAGCTTTTTACAACTGACAACCGCAATCTTGATATATCCAATTATACAAACACTGTATTTATTCCTTTCGATGAATGTAAACATAAACTAAATGACTTTGACTTAATATTCAAAAGTCCGGGAATAGCTGTACTTGATGTAGATGTAAAGAGAGAAAAATTAACATCACAAACAGAAGTATTTTTCAAAGTATACGGCAGTCAAATAATAGGTATAACAGGCACAAAGGGTAAGAGTACCACTTCTTCATTGCTATATCACATAATCAAAAATTGTGACAACAATACTGTCTTTGTCGGCAATATAGGTATACCCTGTTTTGATATGGTTGACAATATTGATGACAATACAAAGATTGTTTTTGAATTGTCCTGTCATCAACTTGAATTTGTAACAAGTTCACCGCATATTGCAGTTATACTGAATACCTTTGAAGAACATCTTGACCACTATGGCACATACGAAAAATATATAAGTGCAAAAAATAATATTATTCGTTTTCAAAAAGAAAATGACTGCACTATTATAAATAAGGAAAGTGTATCAATACTTGAAACACCCAAAAAATATATAACTTCTTCACTTACAGACCATGCGGATATTTATGTAAAAGATGACCATATATATGTATATGATGAAAAAATTGATATATCTTACACTGATACAAAACTTAAAGGTGAACACAATCTATACAATATAGCCATTGCCTACACTATTTGTAATAAGATACTCGGAATAAGCGAGAGTGACTTTAAAAAACATCTTATGACCTTTACCGGACTTCCACACAGACTTGAATATGTTGGAAACTTTAATGGTATAGACTACTACGATGACTCAATATCAACTGCTTGCAATACAGCAATTCAGGCGATTAAGACACTGAAAAATGTAGATACTGTGCTTATTGGCGGTATGGATAGGGGTATTGACTACACTTTGCTTGTTGACTTTTTAAAAGACAGTAGTGTACAGAATATTATACTGATGGGTGAAACCAAAAACAGGCTTTTTGATATGATGAAAGACAGTGGAATGACTAAAAATATTAAGATTTCACAAAACCTACGAGATGCTGTGAGTATAGCAAAAGAATGTACACAAAAAGGAAAAATTTGCTTACTTTCTCCCGCTGCCGCAAGCTATGATTGTTTTAAAAACTTTGAGGAACGTGGCGAAAAATTCAAAGAGTATTGCAGAGAATAGGAGTTTTTTAATTAATGACACACAGTATGAATTTAAATCCAAAGCCTTTTGCACTGATAAAAAGCGGACAGAAAACCATTGAACTCAGGCTAAATGATGAAAAAAGGCAACTGATAAACATTAATGATAACATTATATTTATAAATACGGAAAATAATCAAGATACCATACAATGCAAAGTCATTGATTTGCACCGTTTTTCTTCTTTTGAAGAACTGTACAAAAATCTTGATTTACTGAAATGCGGATATACAAATGACGATATAAAAACTGCAACCCACAAAGATATGGACATATACTATTCACAGGAAAAACAAAACAGATACGGTGTACTTGGTATAGAATTAAACTTAATATAAAAAAACGGAGGTGTATCAATGCCCAATAATGAAATGACGCAAAAACTAAACGAAATAGTAGAAGACGCTATTGAAATGCTTGAAAATATTGAATACAAAGAGTATATAGAAGAAAATGTAATGATAGAACTCAACAGCACACAACTTGTCGAGGGTGAAGAACAGCACGTAGACCTCGTTACAAAAGGCATATATTTTGTTGACGAAAAAGGCTATCATATAGAGTATGAGGAGACTGAGGCAACAGGATTTAACGGTTCCACATCGGCAATACTTTATCAACCGCAATACGACAGAATAACTATGGAAAGAACAGGCGAAAATGCAACACAGATAATAATCGAAAAAAACAAAAGACATTTGTGTAATTATGGCACTCCATACGGAATGTTGACAATAGGTGTAAGAGGTTGTAAAATAAAAGCGGATTTAAACGAAGATGGTGGCATACTTGCGTTTACATATACACTCGATGTAAACACAGCACTTGCAAGCACTAATTCTATCAACATAAGAATTAAAAGAGAAAATTAATAATAATATGAGAGGATATTAATAGATGATAAGTATTTTTGAAGAGACAAAACTAAATCTACATAATGCGATAGAAAAGGCATTAAACAGTGCTATGGAGTCAGGCGATTTAATAAAATCCGAAACAAATGACTTTGTAATAGAAGTTCCTGCTGATATAACAAAAGGTGACTTTGCAACAAACGTAGCTATGGCAAACGTAAAAGTACTGAAAGCGGCACCTGTAAAAATTGCTGAAGCAATAGTTAAACACTTCCCAAAAGAAGATGTTGAAATAGACAAAATAGAAATTGCGGGTCCCGGATTTATAAATATATTTATGCCAAAAAACTGGTTCTCACAAATGCTTAATGATGTTTTGCAAAAAGCTGAAAACTACGGTAGAAGTAACTTCGGAAAAGGGCAAAAAGTAATGGTTGAATACGTATCTGCAAACCCAACAGGCCCTATGCACATGGGTAATGCCCGTGGTGGTGCTATCGGTGACGTACTTGCTGAAAGTATGGCATGGGCAGGCTATGACACAACTCGTGAATTTTATATAAACGATGCCGGTAACCAAATAGAAAAATTCGGTATTTCTCTTGAAGCAAGATATATCCAACAGCTAAAAGGTGAAGATGCAGTGGAATTTCCGGAAGATGCATATCACGGTGACGATATAATAGAACACGCAAAAGCATTTATCGCAGAAAATGGCGACAAATATCTTAATTGTGACAGTGAAACACGCAAAAAAGCCCTTGTTGACTTTGCTCTCCCAAAAAATATAAATAAACTTAAAACAGACCTTGAAAAATACAGAATTTTGTATGATGTATGGTTCAAAGAAAGCACACTACACCCTGACGCTGTAAACAATGTAATAAATATACTTACAGAAAAAGGTCTTGCATACGAAAAAGAAGGTGCTGTTTGGTACAAAGCTACTGAGTTTGGTGCGGAAAAAGACGAAGTTCTTCGTCGTACAAACGGTTTACCAACATATTTTGCGGCAGATATCGCATATCACTACAATAAATTTGCAGTAAGAAAATTTGACAAAGTAATAAATGTATGGGGCGCTGACCACCATGGCCACGTTGCAAGACTCAAAGGCGCTATGGACGCAGTTGGTCTTGACGGAAACAAACTTGACATAGTACTAATGCAACTTGTAAGACTTTTAAAAGACGGTGAGCCATACAGAATGAGTAAACGTTCAGGTAAGTCTATAACACTTACAAATCTACTTGATGAAGTTCCACTTGACGCAGCAAGATTTTTCTTTATAATGCGTGAACCTGGTTCAACACTTGATTTTGACTTAGACCTTGCGGTAGAGGAAAGCTCAAAAAATCCTGTTTTCTATGTTCAATATGCACATGCAAGAATTTGTGCAATACTTAAAAATCTAAAAGCAACAGGAGTAGAGCCAAAAACACTTGACGCATCTGCATTCGATATTCTTTCCACAGAGTCTGAGCGTGAGCTTATTCGTGCATTGGCACAACTACCGCAAGTAATTGTTACATCTGCAAAAGACTATGACCCTGCAAAGATAAGCACTTATGCAAGCACAGTTGCAACAGCTTTCCACAAATTCTACACAACTTGCCGTATAAAAGACGAGGCTGACGAAATTCTTTATCCACGTCTTGCACTTTGTGTTGCTGCAAAAACTGTACTAAATAACGTACTATCGATACTAAAAGTAACAGCTCCGGAAGTTATGTAAAAATTAATATTAAAGTAATAATAAAAAAACAGATAAATTCCTGTCACATATTTGTCGACGGGAATTTATTTGTCATTAAACTAAAATACAAAAGGTGTGTTACTTTATACAAAATATATACATACGTTTTCCACAAAAAAGATACAAACAATATATTTCAGCCACAAAAATAATAATCCACAGATTTATAAGATATGTGCGTGAGAAACAATAAAATTACACTAAACAGTAGAAAATTCAGGGGGAAAAAGTGAAACAATTTATTATTAATGAAAATGATAGTGGACAAAGACTGGATAAGTTTTTGACAAAAGCGGCACCCACTATGCCAAAAAGTATAATGTACAAAGCTATACGCACAAAAAACATTAAAATTAACAGAAAACGTGCGGAAATATCCACAAAACTAATCACAGGAGATATTGTAGATGTCTATGTTAATGATGAATTTTTAATAACTGCCGACAATCCCCTTGTTTTTTTATCGGTTAGCGATAGCCTTGATATTATTTATGAAGACGATAATATTTTGCTTGTAAACAAGCCTGTGGGACTTGTCGTTCACGAAGACGAAAGTAATTCTCCCGATACACTTATAAATCGAGTGCTGCACTATCTGTATAATCAAAAAATCTATAATCCAAGTGACGAAAACAGTTTTGTTCCGTCACTCTGCAATCGAATTGACAGAAACACAAGCGGAATTGTCATTTGTGCGAAAAATGCACAAACTTTGCGTATAATCAACCTGAAAATAAAAGACAGAGAAATCCTCAAAAAATATCTTGCACTTATTTTCGGGGTTCCAAAAGAAAAACATAACACAGTTACCGCTTTTTTGAGGAAAGATACAAATAAAAAACAAGTTGAAATTTTCAATAAGCCTATACAAAATGGACTGAAAATTATTACAGAATACAGAGTACTTGAAAATGACAATAAATTTTCATTAATAGAAGTTACTCTTCATACAGGGAGAACTCACCAAATAAGGGCACATATGGCATACATCGGTCACCCGCTTGTCGGCGAAACAAAATATGGTACAGCTCAGATGAACAAGGGACTCCCATTTAAGTATCAGGCACTTTGTTCATACAGTTTGACTTTTTCTTTTGCGACAGATGCCGAGCATTTAAATTATCTTAAAGACAAAACATTTACATTGAAAAACAGACCTTTTGACATCAGTAATTTATATGATAAAAACTAAAAATATACAGTAGAGGAAAATTTTATGAGAGAAATAGCACTGGTAACCGGTTCGTCACGTGGAATAGGTGCAAAAATAGCCGAAGAACTTGCAAAAACGGGCTGTGATATTGCCATTAATTATAATAAAAACAAAGATAAGGCGGAAAATCTTGCCAAATATATAAAAGACACATATAATGTACAGTGTTTAACATATAAATGTAATGTATCAATTAAAAGTGAAGTTGAAAAAATGCACAGCGAAATTGTGCGTGATATCGGAGAAGTAACAATACTTATAAATAATGTGGGTATTGCTCAGCAAAAATTATTTACTGACATAACCGAAGAAGACTGGGACAATATTTTTGATATAAATATAAAAAGTGCCTATTTATGCACAAAATCTGTTTTGCCGAATATGATAAAAGTACATAGAGGCATAATAGTAAATATCGCTTCTATGTGGGGCGAAGTTGGAGCAAGCTGCGAAGTTCACTATTCAGCATCAAAGGCTGCACTGATAGGTTTTACAAAAGCACTTGCAAAGGAAGTCGGATTATCGAACATTCGTGTAAATTGTGTTTCCCCGGGAGTAATTGATACAGATATGAACAAAAATTTCAGTGAAGAAGATATGCAAGCACTATGTGAAGAAATACCGCTGAACAGTATCGGTAGCACTGATGACATTGCACAAACAGTAGCTTTTTTGGTATCAGAAAAGGCTAGATATATTACAGGACAAATTATTTCCGTAAATGGCGGTATGATAATTTAATTAATTATTTGTATATTTTTCATTTTACATTGAAAAAAAACTAAAAATAGGTTATAATGGTTTGGTATGCAAATTTATTTTTATAAAATTATGTAATTATGATTTATAATTTTTTTCGATATGTAGATATTTAAGTATAGAAAGACAGGTGACAGGTCTTGACAGTTTATTTTGATAACAGTGCTACTACAAGGGTTTTGCCGGAAGTTGCCGACTTTGCAAAAGATATAATGCTAAATGAATACGGCAATCCTTCTTCGCTACATCACAAAGGGTTTATGGCAGAAAAGCTTCTTACAACGGCAAGAGAAAAAATAGCAAAAACATTATCTTGCAGAGCCGATGAAATATTTTTTTCTTCTTGTGGTACAGAGGCTAATAACTTGGCTGTTCTAGGTGTTGCAGAAGCATATAAACGACAGGGAAACAGAGTGATAATTTCTGCTATCGAACATTCTTCTATTATCGCAGTTGGAAGAGAACTGATGAATCGTGGTTTTGAGGTTATTTTTGTTGCCCCAAACGAACAGGGAGAAATAACAGCAGAAAGCGTGGCTCAATATGTAAATCCCGCTACTATTTTGGTTTCGGTAATGTGTATAAACAGCGAAACAGGAGTTATGAACGATGTTGTGAAAATTGCAAATAAATGCAAAATGAGAAATCCAAAAGTACTTATGCACAGCGACTGTGTACAGGCTTACGGTAAATATTCTCTTTCTCCGCTACTCAAAAATATCGACCTTATTACAGCCAGCGGACATAAAATATATGCACCAAAAGGCTCAGCTTTCCTTTACAAAAGAAAAGGTGTGCGAGTTCGCCCGCTTTACTTCGGTTCTATGCAAGAGGGCGGTTTGCACTCCGGTACAGAAAACGTACCCGCTTTTGCGGCTATGGGTATGGCAGCCGAAATTATATATGATAATTTATATGAAAATCAACAAAAACTACAAGAACTATATACCTACTTTATGAATAAAGTTAAGTATATAGACGGTATCTATATAAATTCACCTGTAAACGGTGCTTTTCACATAATAAATATATCTATTGTCGGTATCCGTTCAGAAATCATCTTACATTATTTAGAAAAATATGATATATATATCAGTACAGGTTCTGCATGTTCAAAAGGTAAAAAGAGCCATGTCTTAACCGCTATGGGACTTGGAGATAGACGTATAGAAAGCGCAATAAGAATCAGTTTTTCACCATACAATACCATACAAGAAATAGATTTCTTCTTTGAAAAACTAACAGAGGCTATGCAGAGCATAAAAAAAGCAAAATAAATTGGGACGTTGGTTATTTTTACAATGTCCCAACTACTATAAAAAGATTACTAGGAGTTTTTAAAAATAATATGAAAGAAATAATACTTGTTAAAAGTGGCGAAATTGTACTAAAAGGTATGAATAGGTACAATTTCGAGAACGTGCTTATAAAAAATATGGGTCGAAGAATAAAAGATTTGGGCAAATTTCAAATAACAAAGTCACAATCTGCAATTTTTGTTGAAAATCTTGATGATAAAGCTGATATGTCACTTGTTTTGGAAAGGCTGAAAACTGTTTTCGGTATAGCAGCACTAACACCTGCATGTATGGTAGAAAAAGACTTTGACACAATATGCCGTGCAACAAAAGAATATTTGGGAGATATCCTTGAAAACACACATACATTTAAAGTAACAGCAAAACGTTCCGATAAATCTTTTGCTATGAATTCACCTGAAATTTGTCGAGAACTTGGTGGTGTACTTCTTGACACATTCCCACATCTGCAAGTAGATGTACAAAATCCACAAGTAACCGTTACTGTTGAAGTACGTGAAAAAGGTGCATATATACACGTTGACCAACTTTCCGGTGCAGGTGGCATACCTGTAAGCACAAGCGGTAAAGCCACACTTTTGCTTTCCGGCGGTATTGATAGCCCTGTTGCCGGATATATGATGGCAAAACGAGGACTTGAAATAGTATGTGTACACTTTGCAAGTCCACCATACACAAGCGAACGTGCAAAAGAAAAAGTCGTTATGCTTGCAAAAAAAATGGTACCATATACAGGACGTATGAAACTATATATTGTACCTTTTACAGAAATGCAAGAAGTGTTGCGTGACAGATGCAGAGAAGATTTATTTACTATCGCTATGCGTAGATATATGATGAAAATAGCAGAGGCAATATCCAGACACGAAGACAGCAACGGACTTGTTACAGGCGAAAGTGTTGGCCAAGTTGCAAGCCAAACTCTGCAAGCTATTGCATGTACTGATATAGCAACAGAAATGCCTGTTCTTCGTCCGCTTATCGGTATGGATAAAGAAGAAATTGTACGTATTGCACGCAAGATAGATACTTTTGAAACATCTATTTTGCCTTACGAAGATTGCTGTACAGTGTTTACACCAAAACACCCAAAAACAAAACCATCACTTACCGAAATACTTGCAAATGAAGAAGAAATGGACATTTCCGAAGAACTTGTAAACAAATGTATAGAAGAAGCAGAACTTATAAACATCAATTTAGAATTATAATTTTTTAAAAATAAAAAAACAGAGGAGGATAGTAAATGATGAGAGCAGTAATAGTCACAACAGGTGACAGTAATGCTTACAGTAATTTTATAAATACTGATATTGATTTAATAAAAGAAAGCATAGCAACAACTAATGTAGAAGTTATACGTGGTGGAGAATTAAAAGGTGATTTACAAAGCTATATGTCAGAAATAGGTAATGCTATTTTTGATTGTGATATACTGTTTATACTATCAAATGACAACCCAAAATCTTATTCTTTAATTTCACAAGCTATTGCTAATGGACTTTCTATGTCTGTTATAAAAAGTCAAAAATCATCAGATACTATATCTGAATGTGCATTTAACAGAAACGAAAATTTACCACTTGACCATATAGCAGATTTTTCAACAATTCCCGAAGCTGCAATACTACTGCCATCAAATACATCTTACGTACAAAGTTATGCTGTTACTTCACAAAAACAACTTATATTTGTACTTCCTATATGCCCAAGCGAAATATCAAAAATATTTAGAGGCTCAGTAACCGAATATATTATCAGCTTTTGCGAAAGAAATGCCCCTGCTGAACAAAATATATACAGTGATATCTCAATGAAAGTTAAGCATGTCATAAAAGCTGCTGATTTTGGAAAAAAATCTGTGGGTGAACTACTTCAACCATATTTAAACAACAACAATCCAACTATCAGTTGTGTATATAAACAAGGCGACTATGCCATTATACTTAATGCTCGCCGAGAAGGTAATGTTTCACCTGATACAATAGTACAAAATTGTCTTGAACAATTAAGAGATGTTCTTGGTGAATGTATATACTGCTATTCAGATAGATTTTTATGGGATATAACTTGTGAAATGCTTTACTCACATGAAATAACACTTGCAGTTGCTGAAACAGGCACAAAAGGTGTATTTTCAGATACTCTTTCATTCCACGAATACATAGACAAAATTTTTAAAGACGGTTCTGTATTTAAAGGGCAAGAAAGACTTACTTCACTTAATATTCCGGTGTGGCTTGTAGATAAACATGGAGTTACAGGAAAATCCGTTGCAACAGCTATGGCATATTCAGCTATGCAAAAAGCTCATACTTCACTGGGTATTGCAATTACTGTAAAAAACGATGAGTTTAATAATGATACTTCAATATGCACAATAGCACTTACCGATGGTGAGAATGTATGGTGCAAACATTTGACATCGGAACACACATCAGAAGAACACTTTAAAGGTACAGCTATGCTATATGGTTACAATATGTTAAGACTATATTGCGAAAGCTACGGAAATACTATGGCAGGTGCTGAACCAATAAAAAATATACTTAAAAATTCTCTTTTAAAGAAATTAAAAAAATGAAACTTATTTTTCTGAATTATTATAATTATAATAAAAATAAGAGGAGACCTTTATATAATAAGGTTTCCTCTTGATTTTTATGTAATTACTGTTTTTTTATTTATGTGTATTTATATACTCTTTTAGTTTTTTCAAATCTTCCATAGCAAATGGTTTTTGTGTCATATTGCGTAAAATTGCAGCAGGATGGAATGTTCCCATATAAAGTCTTCCGTCTTTTTCAAAAAATTCGCCATGTTCTTTTGTAACTTTAAAATCGGATTTTATTAATTGCATAGCCGCTATTCTTCCAACACATACAATTATTTCAGGATTTATAAGCTCAATTTGTTTTTGCAAATATTTGCTACATGCTTTCATTTCAGCAGGATGTGGATCACGATTTTGTGGCGGACGACACTTTAACATATTTATTATGTAATAATCTTCTTCCCTTTTTAGTCCAATTTCTTTTAACATTTCTGTCAGCAGTTTTCCACCTCTGCCAACAAACGGTAGTCCCGTATTATCCTCGCACTCACCCGGTGCTTCGCCTATCAATAATATTTTTGCATGTGGGTTGCCATCACCGAAAACAACATTTTTTCGTGTCATAAAAAGTTCGCAAGCATTACATATTTGCACTTCATCTCTCAATTTATTGAATTCTTCCAAATTTAAATTTATTCCCATTTTTGTTATCTTTTCCTTTCTTGATTTATTCTTATCTTTTATTGATTGTTTTCAAATTTCTTATTATGATACCAAATCCCCAAAGCTCCTGCGATACCTGTTATAATAAAAATTACAATCATTAATAAGTGATTACCTGTTGCAAAAGATGCTCCTGCCATTGTAGATGTTATTACCGAAGGAATACGTGCAACTGTTGACAGTATTAAAAATCTATTGAAAGAAATATCGGTCAATGCACATATATAAACCAATAAATCTTTTGGTGTTCCCGGAATAAAATATAAAATAAATACCATACTTTCAAGTTTTTTTTCATTTGTCAAAAAAGAATATTTTGTAATTTTAGGATATATTTTTGAATGCTTTATTTTTTCTTTTCCAAGTTTTCGTGTAAAATAGAACATTATACCGCTTGATACAAGTATCCCCAAAAGACATATAATCATACCGCCAAACGTACCATACATCGCACCGGCAACAAGCTCTATGGGTTCTCCGGGAATAATCGCAATTACTATTTGCAGACATTGTACCATAAACAGTACAAGTATTCCCCATACACCAACCGAATTTACAAATTTTGCCAAATCTATTTGAAAATCCTTTGTTACCATATATTTAAATAACGGCAAGCAAAGTATACAGAGCACTAGGGCTAACACAACTACAATTATTGACAATACTACTTTCTTTGATATTTCTTTCATGACTATAAAAAACTAACCTTTCAATATAAATTTTAAAATATATTAATTAATAGTTACATCTAAGATATATTAGTATCTTGTGTTAATTATAAATATATGATACAATACAAACGTGTATTAATAAACAATTATTTGTAAATTTTATTGATACTGATACTAATATTCTGATAGTAATTATTAATTGTACTATTATTGTTTTTATAAAGTAAATAATGGAGGCATTTATGGATTTTAACGCTCTTTCAGAAGGTGTAAGACCTGGTGGAATTACAACAACACATCAAATAATAATTTTATTATGTTATATGGTTCGTGGTGCAGGTGAACCTGTAACTCTTGAACAACTTGCAAAAGCGGTTGTGGAAGAAGAACTTGTAAATTATTTTGAAGTTACCTCTGCAACACAGCTACTTGTTGAAAAAGGACATTTAATAGAGACAGAACAAAAAGGACTATATGTGCTATCTCCTCTTGGAGAGCAGACAGCATTGGAATTTGAAAAGAACCTACCTGCATCTGTAAAAGACAGAGCTATGGGCGCACTGATTAATATTCTTAAACTTTTGCACCGTGAACAAGAAAATAACATAGACATTATAAAAACAGATGACGGATATGAATTTTCTCTTGTAATGAAAGATATCGGTTCAGACTTACTGACTGTAAAAATGTTTTTCCCAACAATCGAACAGTGCTGGGAAGTAAAAAAACGCATACTAAATGACCCGCTTACTGTATACAAAGGAATATTTTCTATTCTTACAGGGGACTACAAAACATTTGGTAAATTAACAGACCAACAAGAAACTGACACAATCACTACCGAGGAGAACTAATGTATTATGATAAGAACTTTTTTAATGCTTGCAATAGCTATATATTCATTATCAAGACTTGTCATTATAGGTTCTATGTACTATCTTGAAATTATGATTTTACCAACATCGGTAGTTGTTTTGACTATTATTTGTTCAATACTCACACTACTGATTACATTATTAACTTATGTAAAAAAGTTAAGTGGAAAAAAACTTAGGTTGTGTCTGTTTATTTTTGCGGTTACGGCAATCATAAATATGGTACTTACCTATTTTGCACAACCCGGTATGCTTTCAAACTGGAATCTGATTATTACGGGTACTTTTTTTGATATAATAGTATTTTTAATTTTCTGTACAATAAAAATACGAAATACACGATAATTTTCTTCATATAATTTTATTAAATATTTTAATTACATCTAATGAGGTATTTTTTTATGCAAAATAATATTAAACTATATAACACACTTACACGTGACATTGTGCCTTTTGTACCTTTTGCAGACGGCGAAGTAAAAATGTATACTTGTGGGCCTACTGTGTACCATTTTGCACATATTGGTAATCTTAGAAGTTATATTATGGAAGACGTTTTGGAAAAATTTCTTGATTACTATGGCTATAATGTTAAACGTGTAATGAATATTACAGATGTCGGACATATTTCCGGCGATGCCGATATTGGTGAAGACAAAATGCTTGCAGGTGCAAAAAGAGAAAAAAAATCAGTTATGGAAATAGCCGAATTTTATATGAATGCTTTTTTTGCCGATTGTGATAAACTAAACATCAGAAAACCTGAAATTATAGAACGTGCAACAAGCTGTATTGATGAATATATAAAACTTATCGAAAATCTATTGAATAAAGGGTTTGCATATATTTCAGGAGGTAATGTATATTTTGATACATCAAAACTTGATGATTACTATGTGCTTACAGGACACACAAGCGACAGTCTAAATACAGCTGTACGTGAAGATGTTACAGAAGACATCAACAAAAAGAATAAAACAGACTTTGTTTTGTGGTTTACAAAATCAAAATTTGTTGATCAAGAACTTCGTTGGGATAGCCCATGGGGAGTAGGTTACCCAGGGTGGCACATAGAGTGTTCAGCAATCAGCCTAAAACACCTTGGCGAAAATATTGATATTCACTGTGGCGGTGTGGATAATATCTTCCCACACCACACAAACGAAATAGCACAAAGTGAAGCTGCTATCGGACACAAATGGTGTAACTACTGGTTCCATGTACAACATCTAAATACAAAAGATGGTAAAATGAGCAAATCCTCAGGTGAGTTTTTAACAGTTGATTTACTGAAAGAAAAAGGCTACAATCCACTTGTATACCGTATGTTCTGTCTACAATCACATTATCGCAAACCACTGCAATTCAGTTTTGATATAATGGACAATACAGCCAGCGCATATAAAAAATTGGTTGACAGAGTATCAAAACTTACAAATAATGGCGAACTTGACGAAAATATTGTAAATGAATTTAAAAATAAATTTACAGAAGCACTTGCAAACGATTTAAATACATCTCTTGCAATAACTGTGCTATATGATATGTTAAAAGCTAATTGTAGCGATACGACAAAGAAATTTTTGGTAAATAATTTTGACAAAGTTCTATCTCTTGGTTTATTGTCAACAAACAATGATACAAATGATGTAGACACAGAACTTGTAAACTATATCGAACAAAAAATAGTACAAAGAACAGAAGCAAAATCACAAAAGAATTATGCGCTTGCAGACGAAATTCGTAATGAATTACTTGCAAAAGGTATTGTACTTAAAGATACAAAAGAAGGTACAACTTGGGAAAAAGCATAAATAAATTTTGTAATTATAATCAAATAAATAAATTATAAAAAACACCTTATACATCTGTATATGGTGTCAGAGAGTAGAAAAAGCCCAAAATCCGATTGAGATTTTGGGCTTTTGATTTTATGCGGTTT
>JAHHTR010000035.1 GCA_020024515.1 Angelakisella sp. | reverse complement strand
AAACTTTTGTCCATTATGTATTCGTTTTTCATAATCTTTGAGTTGTTTATACATCTGTATCGGTGAAACGATTACGGTAATCAAACATATAATGATACAAGCTGAAATCATACCGATACTTAAAATATTACTTTCATACACATCATATAACAGCTTAAAAATACCTACAACAATAATGATTATACCTGCTATCAGATATTTTTTCCATAAAACTTTCAGTACATATTCTTTTAGCATAGTATCATTTGAATAATATTTATTTTTATACGGCATAAATTGTCCCCCTTATATTACTCAACTTCTGTTACATTGTTAACATAAATATATCACTTTTATATTTAAAATACAAGTGTTAATATATAATATTTATAATTAAATATTAATTTTTATTATGGAATATAGCTTGAAGTATTTTTGACTACCAAAAATTTACGAAATAACTACAATATTTTATTTGCAAACATTACATTTTATCTTGTTCTTGTCTTAATTTTACTATCATAGAAGAATTATCAAGCTCTATATCACTGTACCGAATAGCCTCACCCTTTTTTATGTTATTTTTAACCACTGTTCTTTCGTTAATAAGTCCAATAGGAACATAGTCGTTTTTCTTTGCATCTTCGGCAGTTGTCAAAACACCATAATCTGTAAAGCCGCCAAGTCTATCCATTGTATCGCCTTCACATAGATCTTTTTTTGCAAATGCAACTACTTCGGAATGTGGTTTAGCTGAATTAACCCAAAGAGACGACTTATTATAAAGCATCATTCTACCTACTGTAATTGGCACTTCCATACTGCACAAATGATATGGTCTATAAAGTAAAAAATTAGGTCCATCACCCATTAATAAGTATTTCAGCTCTTTTTTAATTTCTTCATTATCAGTTGTAACTATTGCAAATACACCCGGAGCTATTCCTTGCACATAATCAACCACACCGTAATTATTTAGTATTCCCCCCTCACTTGTCTTGCAATAAATATCCATCATAGTTTTTGTATCGGCTTCCGCACCGTGACAACCGATTTTATCCGGTAAAAATCCTGTTGCATTACTTATTGCACATAGCTCTATCATAGTTTTTGTACAATCTTGAAAAGATGCAAGCATATATGGATTCATTTGTTTTAATTCTGCCTCTTTTTCCGCAGAAATAGGGTTTGCATCATAATTAATATGATTATTTTTACCTTTACCAAGTACCAAAACTTCAAAGCCCATTGTCTTTGCAAAATCATAAAGTTCCATAACGGCACCCGGCTCATCTCCTGCCATACCTGTGAGCATAACACCGTTTTCTTCCGCTTTTTTACGCAAAATATGTCCTACTGTAACATCTGTTTCCACTGTCATAAGAACAATATGCTTTTTATTGTTTATAGCATCAAGCGCAATCCTCGCAGCACTTTCCGTAGAACCTGTTGCGTCAATTACAACTTCCACATTTTTACAGGCTGTGGCTATTCTATCATCTTCCGAAACAACAATTATATCGCTATCTGTCAATGTATCAGCTTTTTCTACTGTATCTGCAAAGTCATATTTACTCTTATCAAAATTAATCGACTCAAAAACTTTTTCTATTCTTTCAGCTTTGTGGTCGACAATGACAGTCGGTTTAATACCTTTAATTTTAATCATCTGTGTAACCAGTGATCTGCCCATCTGTCCTACACCGATAATTGCAACCTTTATTTCTTTATTTTCGTTATATAGTCTTTCAAAGTCTTCTCTTAATCCAAACATTAACATACCTCTATTCTTTTAGTATACAAGTTTATCCAATTCATCAAGTGCAACATTTATTGTGTCACGCATAGTTTGGCAACAATATGTACTGTATTCATTCTTTGCATTTTTGCTGTCAAGTATTTCTTTCGCTTTTTTTGCTGATTGAACATCTCTGAATATTCCGAAAAATGCCGAACCTGCACCTGTCATTGATGAAGATATTGCGCCCACATTGATAAGCATTGTCTTGTATTTTTCTACTAAACCGATAGGCTCTGCAACAAATTCAAAAGTATTGTAAAAATCAGGTTTTTTCCCATGCTGGATGGCATTTATGACAGCATCTGTATAATTTTCTTTTGAATAAATAACTTTATCATCTATTTTTTTATACATCTGTGCTGTTGAAAAAGCCTCTTTCGGCTTTATAACAACATAGTAATTTATAGTATCGATTTTTAGTGGCTGTATCTTTTCGCCTATTCCCTCAGCAACAAGTGTCCTGCCATATATACAAGCCGGGAAATCCGCTCCCAAAGTTTTGCCTAAATCACAAAGCTCAGCTAATGTTAAATTACAATTATATCTTCTGTTTATTGCGTGCAGTACCATAGCTCCATCGGAGCTGCCACTTCCCATACCACTCATATACGGAACTTTTTTGTCTAAATAAATATTCATATTTGGAATATTTATCCCCTTTGTTTCCATATATTCCTGTATTAATTTAAAAGCCTTGACTACTAGATTATTTTCATCTTGTATAAATACATCATTACATTCAAAATTTATATTTTCGCTCTCTTTAAATTCAATAGTATCATATAGGGAAATAAACTGCATTAAGGAACGTATATTGTGATAGTTATCTTCTCTCTTATTCAATACTTCCATTGTTAAGTTAAGTTTTGCAAATGCCTTTACACTAAAAGAATTTTCTTCTGTCATCAATATACCTCCGCAGTTGCTATGCAAAATACACTTATACCATGACCTCTGCTAAAATCAGTTAAATTTTCACCTGTTGTCGCTGTTATTCCTACTCTATGTGGTGGCAAATCCAAAATTTCACCAATAGATGCACGCATTTGTGCTACTTTTGAGCTGATATGTGGCTTATTACATTCTATGGTTAATGAAATATGTGTTATTCTTCCTCTTAAATATTTAAGTGCTTCTTTTAGATATACTTTGCTGTCTTTTATCCCTGAACTGCAAATTCTGTCAGCTATTTCTCCCAAAATATTAACGCCTGTTATGCCTGACACCGCATTTGTTATTGCGTGTAGTACAACATCACCGTCACTGTTTGCTTCAAGTGCCGGATAGTCCTCAAAAACCACACCACCCAAAATCATCGGTTTATCTTTACTGCCCGCTACTGATGTACGGTGGCTGTCTTGTCCTATTGCTGTACAAATTCTCGCTACACCACCCAGTCCCAAATCTTTCGCTATTGCTTCCGCAAACACCAAATCATCACGTGTTGTAATTTTTATATTATTTTTATTTGACAGTATCAGTTTTACGTCGATATTATTAAGTTCCATAACCATACAGTCATCTGTAAGGGTTGGATCATTAGGATCTAAGTTTTGATATGCTTTTAGATATACTTCTCTTTTAAATGCTTGTGGAGTCTGTGTTTGCCAAGTTACTGTACGATTGGTTGTGGAGCGAACCACACCGTTTTCATCACACAACTTTATGGTATCAGTTGCCTTAACTGCAGCCGCAACAGCATCATATTCTTCCAAAGCATTTATACATTTTTCTATTGTCGCTTCATCAATAAACGGTCTTGCTCCGTCATGGACAAGCACCAAATCACATGTAGCCTCACGAACACCGATTAGCGAAGACTCATTTCTTGTTCTTCCGCCTTCAATAAACTTTACATGCAAAAAAGGTGAAAACATTGTTGATAAATGATTTATTACATCTGCCTTTGTAACAACTATTATTTCATCAACATAATTAGATTTTAAAAAACTATTGATTGTGTGTTCTATTATTGATTTACCGCAAAGATTTACTTCCAGTTTGTTTCCATTACCGAAACGTGTGCTGCTTCCTGCTGCCAAGATAACAGCACTAATGGTTTTTGAATTTTTCATATTTCAAAATACCCTCCAATACATCTTTATTTATAAAATATATTTGCAAAAAATAAAATTTAATAGTATACTAAGTAAAAATTAAAATAAAATGAGGTAAAAATTAAATGAATGAACCAATTGTAATATTAGTTGATACAAACGACAATGCCATTGGCACTATGCCAAAAAGTGAAGCTCACAAAAAACCGTATTTACACCGAGCGTTTTCCGTATTTTTGCACAACGGTAATAAAATGCTTATTCAGCAAAGAGCCAAGAATAAATACCATTCACCTGAAATATGGACAAACAGTTGTTGCTCACACCCTCGTCCAAACGAAAAATTAAACGAAGCTGTTCAAAATCGTATGCTGGAAGAATTAGGTTTTAATTGCCCTGTTGATGAAGTTTTTGAATTTATTTACATTGCAAAATTTAACGACAACCTATTTGAGTATGAATATGACCACGTATTTTTGGGTGAGTACAAAGGTAAATACACTCTCAATTCGGAAGAAGCGATGGACGCTAAGTGGATAGATATTGATGAACTTGAAAAAGACCTTGTAGAAAACCCTCAAAAATATTCTGTATGGTTTATTTCAGCTGCCCCACGTGTAATTGCCGAAATACGCAAAAAACTTTAATATTTAAACACTTACACTGTCCTCTTCTTTTTCTTTTGGGAGGACAGTTTTTTCATATATCAAAATGTCACTTGGTTGGCAATCCAAAGCCTCACATATTTTATCAAGTGTTTGTACTCTTATTGCCTTCGCTTTGCCATTTTTAAGTATTGATAAATTTGCCATTGTTATGCCCACCCTATCAGAAAGCTCAGTAAGACTTATTTTTCTTTTGGCAAGCATAACATCAAGATTAACTGTTATAGCCATAATTCCTCCTGATTATATTGTTAAATCATTTTCAGCTTTTAACTGTGCAGCTTTTTCGGTAAGGTGAGATAATACTGCCATTAGCACAGCCGCAAAAATACTTGAAAATAATAAAATAAAATTTATTACAAGTATAGTTAAATCCACACTTTTAAATAAAAACATAGCAAGTATTGATATAAAGAATATCACACTGTCAATGATTGCACATATTGCTATGTATTTAAGTAAATTTGAGTTTTTCATTGAAAAAGAATTGTTTTTCTTTATTTCACAGCAAATTATCCACGAAAAAACAAGCGCGATTATAATAGGAATTAAAACTGATATTAAAGTAACCATTCCCAATGGATATATATATGCCAATTCAGGATTGAGAGATGAACGCCACTCCAAAATATTCGGTCCTATATATACAACCGTTACACATATAATCACAGCAAGAAATATTATTACTGTCTTTAACCATGTTGATAATTCTCCCTGTTTCACTAAAAAACCACCCTTTCTTACTCTATATTTAAAATTTACTAATATTTACTAATTTTGATTATAGCACAAAAATAACGAAAGTCAATATATATTTATCGAATTACGATAAATATATATTGACTTTCATAAAAAATTAACATTAATAAAATTCTTCTTTAATATTTCTGTCAAATAATTTTGACAGTGCCACTTGCGGTTCAACATTATTATAAATTATATCATAAACAGTTTTGGATATAGGCAAATCCACATTGTATTCTTCCGATAATTTGATAAGTGCTTTGACAGTAGACGCTCCTTCCGCAAGCTTTAAGTAACTTTCGCCTTTTATTATATTTTCACCAAAACTACGGTTTTGGCTATATTCAGAAAACAGTGTTGCCTCATAATCGCCCAAATGACTCAATCCATAAGCGGAAAGTTCATTTCCTCCCATTGCTTTAATCAAACGTGCAACTTCTCGTGCACCTCTTGCCATCAAAGCTCCTTTTAGGCTGGATAGTCCCAAACCATCAAGCATACCGGCAGCTATTCCTATAACATTCTTTGTCGCTGCTCCTATCTCGGTACCGATAATATCATTGCCAATGTACAGTCTTATTATATCTCCGCTGAATTTTTCAACAATATCCATAGTTACACTACTGTCATCACTGTCTACAACCATACAATTCGGTATGTCTTTCATAAAATCTTGCACATGTCCAGGTCCTACCCACACACAAATATTTATGTCTTGCTCTATTGTCTCTCTGACTATAACCGATAGTCTGTCTCCTGTTGAAACTTCTATTCCTTTCATACAAAGGATAAAAGTTTTTCCTTTTACATCATATTTATTTATTCTCTCGCAAAAATTTCTCAACTGTTGTGCAGATATTGATATTACAATATAGTCTGAAAAATTAAGTGCTTTTTCTATATCACTTTCAAGTATAAGTTTATCAGGCAATGTCAAATAATCATTTTTTCTATATTTTACTAAGTTTTGGTAATCCTTTGACTCCTCTCGTCCACATAGCATAACATCATTTTTGCGTGAATGATATATTGCCAAAAATGTTCCCCATCTACCTGTACCCAAAACTGTTACATTCATATATCTATTTACCTCTCAATCTTAATAATAAAAAAATTGCTCTGTGTAAAAATTATTATACACAAAGCAACACAATAATACAATATTATTTATTATTAATTAAATCTGCCATACCGTATAAACCATTTTTACAAGTTGACAGAAATTCAGCGGCAGATATCGCACCATTCGCAAATATCTTCTTTGAATACGCCGTATGACTTATTGTCAAAATCTCATCTGTGCCTGCAAAAATCACTTCATGCTCACCCACGATAGTTCCCCCACGCACACTGTGAATACCTATTTCGTCTTTGGTTCGTTTTTGACGTTTACTGTGTCTGTCAAATTCATAGTGCATTTGTTTTTCTGCTGTCATTGCGTCTACAAGCATTATTGCTGTACCACTTGGTGCATCTACCTTTTGATTATGGTGTTTCTCAATAATCTCTGTATCATAATCCATATTCAAAACAGAAAATGCCTTTACTGCAAGTTCACGCATAAGACTTACACACAGTGACATATTCGCAGAAAAGAAAACTGGTATATTTTCCTGTTGTGCTTTTATAAGTTCCAGTTGCTCATTATTGTAGCCAGTTGTTGCAAATACAACAGGTTTTTTGTTTTTCACCGCAAAATCAATAAGTCCGCTTAATACACTTGGGTGTGAAAAATCAATTATCACATCAAAATCTACACTTACATTATTAAAATTTTCAAATACAGGATAATTATATTTTTGCTCTGTATTTCTGTCAACACCACACACAACCGAGACTGTATCTTTCTGTAAGGCAAGTTCTGATATTGTGCGACCCATTGCACCGTTACAACCGGATAGCAAAATTTTCAGCATTATTTTTTCTCCATTCATTATAGCTTTTTTTATTATTTAGACATAATATCTAAAATTTTAACTTTATTTTTTATTGAAAATCAGAAGGGTAAATTTAATTTTTGCCACTTTCAGTTTGTGAAAAAACAAATGTATTATTAAAAAGATAATTTCACAAAAGTTTTACGCAATTTTTTAAAAAATTGCGATACATAGGCAGAGCCTAAGACGTTTTCCACAGAAAACAGAATACCCATAGCCGTGCAAAAGCATTTTTGAAAGTGAATTTTGCCTTTTTAGGCAAAAAAGAAAACTTTTTGCTGTGACAGAAAAAGTTTTCTAAAATTAAACCATCTGTGCAATTATTATTTTAAAATACTTATTAAACAATTTTAAAATGGCAATTTTTACTATTCACACTTTGTGTATTTTTAGGATTATAGCAAACCTAATTTTTTCATTTCATCAGCCAGTCTGTCTTTTGTATTTTCTTCTGCCTCTGTCAGTGGCAATCTCAATGTTTTACATTTGTAGCCCAATAGCACCATAGCTGCTTTTGCGGGAATAGGATTTACCTCACAGAAAAGTGCATCAATAAGTGATAAGTATTTCAGTTGTAGCTCTTTTGATTTTTTTGTATCTCCGTCAAGATATGCTCTTACCATATTATGAGTATCCTGCGGAGCTACATTTGAAAGAACTGAAATTACACCCTTACCACCAAGTGAAAGTATAGGCAAAATTTGATCATCATTACCCGAATATACCGCAAAATCTTCGCCACAAAGCTTAGCTATTTTCGCTATTGACGAAAAATCCGCTGAGGCATCTTTTATCCCTACTATTCGTGGATGTTTTGAAAGCTCATATATTGTCTCAGGTTTCATTGTCACACCTGTTCTGCCCGGGATATGATACAAAATCATAGGAATATTTATACTATCCGCAATAGCTGTAAAGTGTGCTATCAATCCCTTTTGCGTACATTTATTGTAGTACGGAGTAACCACCAAAAGAGCGTCTGCTCCCGCTTTTTCCGCCTCTTGACTCAGCCAAATGGCATAGTCCGTATCATTACTTCCGGAACCTGCTATAACAGGAACTCTGCCATTTGCACACTTAACAGCATATCTTATACACTCTATATGTTCCTCATCTGTCATAGTCGATGCCTCACCTGTTGTTCCACAAATAACAAGTGCATCTGTACTGTTCTTTATTTGGTCTTCTATTATTCTTCCCAGTTCCTCATAATTTACTGATAAATCATCATTAAAGGGTGTAACAAGTGCCACACCGGTTCCTTCAAAAACAAGCTCTTTACCCATAATAAAACCTCACTTTATTTATAATGATTAATATTAGTCAAAATATCCTTTTGCTGCGTATAGTTCTGCCATAAGTATCGCACCGCCCGCCGCACCGCGAACTGTGTTGTGCGATAGGCAAACAAATTTATAATCATACTGTGAATCTTCACGAAGTCTGCCGATTGATACAGCCATACCGTTTTCGAGATTTCTGTCAAGTTTCGTTTGCGGTCTGTTTTCTTCTTCAAAATAATGCAAAAATTGTTTTGGGGCTGACGGTAAATTTAATTTTTGCGGTTCACCCTCAAACTCCGCCCATCTTTTTAATATTTCTTCTTTTGTAAGTTTTTTATCGAGAGAAAAGAACACGGCTGCCATATGTCCGTCTGATACAGGCACACGCAAACATTGTGTTGTAATTGTGGGAGTCTTTGCAAGTTCTATTCTTCCGTTATTTACTTTACCCCATATTTTCAGTGGCTCTTTCTCGCTCTTTTCTTCCTCTCCACCAATGAAAGGAATAACATTGTCTATCATCTCCGGCCAAGTATTAAAAGTTTTGCCAGCTCCTGATATTGCTTGATATGTACACGCAAGCACCTTTGTTATACCGCAATCCATCAGCGGATTAAGTGCCGGCACATAGCTTTGCAATGAACAATTTGATTTTACCGAAACAAAACCACGTTTTGTGCCAAGTCGCTTTTTCTGTGCCTCAACAAGCTCCATGTGTTCGGCATTTATTTCCGGCACTATCATTGGCACATCATCAGTAAAACGATTAGCCGAGTTATTTGACATAACGGGACATTCGTTTTTTGCATATAGTTCTTCCAGTGCCTTTATCTCATCTTTTTTCATATCAACAGCACAAAAAACGAAATCAACACTGTTTGCGATTTCTTTTACATCTTCCTGTGCATTTTTTACTATCATATTTTTTATATTTTCCGGAATTGGAGTAGCCATAGCCCATCGATTACCAACGGCTTTTTCGTAAGTTTCACCCGCAGAGCGAGCAGACGCTGCCAAAACTGTAACCTTAAACCAAGGATGATTTTCCAAAAGACTGATAAATCTTTGTCCAACCATTCCTGTTGCACCTATAATGCCTACATTATATGTTTTCATAATTTTTACAACTCCCATTAAATAATTTTTATGCAAAGCATATTATTTTGCTTTTACACACCTATATATAATAATATGTAAAAGTTACTTACATATTGTTATATTAAATAAAAATTAAATAAAAATTTAATAATACATAAAAATATGTGCAAATTGTCAATTTTAATTTTTTTTTTGATAATAATAAAAAAACCGGTTGTAAACCGGCAGAAAATAAACTATAATATAAAACATTGTAAATATATTTATATGAAAGTCTTATCTTTAATAGCGCTTCACTTATTATCAGTGACAGTCCCAGTCCTATTCGGAAAAGAGACCAGATTAATATCTGCCCAATATATTAATCTTCGGCGGTGTTACCTTTTTGCAAGTCAACCTTTGGCAGTACACGACAAACATACTATTTAAAACCGCACCTCTATTAAAATATATATTCAATTTATTATAAATATTATCATTAAAAAAACTTATTGTCAATATTATCCATTAATATTTATAAAATTTAGCAACAAAATACGATTGGAGTAACTTTTTATGCTTAAAAAATCTGATTTTTATTATGATTTACCAGAGGAGCTTATTGCTCAAACACCACTGACACAAAGAGACAGCTCTCGACTACTGTGTCTTGATAAAAATAATGGTGAAACAAGTCACGAATATTTTCACGATATAATAAACCACCTAAAAAGCGGTGATGTCCTTGTACTTAATAATTCACGTGTTTTGCCATCACGACTAATCGGTGCAAAAGAAAACAGTGGCGGTGCTATGGAATTTTTGCTTTTGGAAGAAAAAGAAAAAGATGTATGGGAAATACTTGTTCGTCCCGGTAAAAAAGCAAAAGTAGGGGCAAGATTCAACTTTGGTGACGGTTTGCTTATCGGTGAAATAATTGAAATAAAAGAAGACGGTAACCGCATAGCAAAGTTTTATCATAATGGAAGCAGTTTCTATGAAGTAATTGACAAAATCGGTCAAATGCCGCTTCCACCATACATAACTGAAAAACTTGAAAATCGTGAGCGTTACCAAACTGTGTATTCAAAAGAGCTTGGAAGTGCCGCTGCACCAACAGCAGGTCTACATTTCACACCTGAACTTTTGGAAGAAATAAAGGCAAAAGGTGTAGAGGTTTGCGAAGTTACACTGCACGTCGGACTTGGAACATTCAGACCTGTAAAAGAAGAAAACATACTTGACCACAAAATGCACTGCGAACACTATACAGTATCACAAAAAACAGCAGATATCGTAAACAAAGCAAAAAAAGAAGGACGCAGAGTTATCGCAGTAGGTACTACTTCTTGCAGAACTTTGGAATCCGCAAGTGACGAAAACGGACTAAATGCAAAGAGTGACGCTACTGAAATATTTATCTATCCAGGTTATAAATTTAAGTGTATTGACGCACTTATTACAAACTTCCATTTGCCTGAAAGCACACTGATTATGCTTGTATCTGCTCTTGCAGGCTACGAAAATACAATGAATGCCTACAAGATAGCTGTTGAAGAAAAATATCGCTTTTTCAGTTTTGGCGATGCTATGTTTATTCACTGATACTTTATATAATATCATAAGGGAATGAGGTTCTCCCTTGACAAACTTCTTTGTCCAAACCGCAATTTTGCCGATGACTTCTACATTTACATTGATAGGTGTAGGGTTATCGGCTTTTTATATTTACAAAAAATAAAGGGGTTATATTTATATGCTTAATAGTTTAGCGATTATTTTGTTATTCGGTTTTATCTTTGGTACTGTATTTGAACAATTACATCTACCGCAATTAATGGGTATGTTAATACTCGGTATTATTATAGGGCCATTCTGCCTCAATCTCATAAGTGACGAAATGTTGCTTATATCCGCTGATTTAAGGCAAATTGCACTTATTATAATACTTACACGTGCGGGACTTAATATAGAACTTCGTGACCTAAAAAAACTTGGTAGACCTGCTGTTTTAATGTGCTTTGTTCCGGCAATATTTGAAATAGTGGGAATGGTTATTCTCGCACAATTGTTTTTTAATGTTACTGTGCTTGAAGCGACTATTATCGGTTGTGTAACCGCCGCTGTTTCTCCTGCCGTTATTGTTCCGAAAATGCTCAAACTCAACGAAGAAAAGTATGGTACAAATAAAGCTATTCCACAGTTAATTATGGCTGGAGCGTCAGTTGACGATATATTTGTCATTGTACTGTTCACAACATTTACAAATATGGCACAAAACGGAAAATTTGATATAAAATCCATAATAACCATACCCATAACAATAATTGTCAGTATTGCCTTTGGATATCTTGTGGGCTTTTTCTTATCGCAACTATTTAAAAAAATACATTTTCGTGACAGCAACAAAGTAGTTCTAATTTTAAGTATATCTATACTGATACTTGCAAATGAAAAAACTTTACAACAATATATACCTTTTTCAGCACTTCTCTCCATTATGTCGATAGGAATAGTAATAAAAACTATTATCCCTATCGTTGCCACACGACTATCCACAAAATACTCAAAACTTTGGATTGCTGCCGAAATTTTACTTTTTGTTTTGGTAGGTACCGCCTTAAATATAGACTATGCCCTGTATGCCGGAATGAAAACTATTGTTTTACTGATACTTGCACTGATATTCAGAATAATAGGTGTTCTGCTATCACTTATATATACACCACTGAATGCAAAAGAAAGACTATTTACAGCTCTTGCATATATCCCAAAAGCCACTGTGCAGGCAGCCATTGGCGGAATACCACTAGCAATGGGACTTGCCTGCGGTGATACAGTACTTACCGTTGCAGTAGTGGCTATTCTGTTTACTGCACCAATCGGAGCCTTTTTAATTGACATAACATACAAAAAATTACTGATAAAAGACGAAAATTGATATTTTTACATATTTATACAAAATTTACACCTTCAATACTGTACTATTAGTTATATATATTACATATTCTTTTAGTAGGAGGTATAGTATAATGAATAAACGTAAAAAAATGCACATTCTCGGCTTTTTCTTCACTATTATACTTGGTACACTTTTGCATTTCACTTATGAATGGAGTGACAATAACGGCATAGTCGCCGCTTTTTCGGCAATCAACGAAAGTGTATGGGAACATCTAAAACTACTATTTTATCCTGTATTTATCTTTACATTTGCAGAGTACTTTGTTTATGGAAAAAATAAGGTAAACTTTTTTATTGCAAAGGCTGTCTCTCTGTTTATAGGTATGCTCTCTATCGTAACAATCTTTTACACATATACAGGAATTTTCGGTACAAACTTTTTTATAGTTGACATTTTAATTTTTGTTTTTTCTGTGTTCATAACATATCTTATATCCTACAAAATTATGTCAAGCAATCTGTTAAGAGACTCTTTATCTAATATAATCGGTTTCATTATATTAATAGTCTACCTTATTTTATTTGTTATTTTTACTTACTATCCACCACAAGTAAATCTTTTTATTGCCCCTTAAATATCATAAAAAATCGGTTGTAACCATATATAACGGCTACAACCGATTTTTTTATTTTTGATTTATTAAATATAAAATGGCTTTTTTATATCCTTCAAAGCCCATTCCCATATATGTTTTTATGGCATATTCTGAAATAAAAGATTTTTTTCTATAATCTTCTCGTTCATTTATATCTGTCAAATGTACTTCTACTGTTGGTATATTTACAGCTTTTAGGGCATCGAGAATAGCTATACTTGTATGTGTGTATCCTCCTGCATTTATAACTATACCGTCAAATTTATTAAATGCTGACTGAATTTTATCTATTATATATCCCTCGTGGTTTGATTGACAGCATTCAATATTTATGTTCTTACTGTTCGCTATATCTTCAATATATTTTTCCAAATCTTTATATGTCTTTTTACCATATAAATCGGGTTCACGTAGTCCCAACATATTAAGGTTTGGTCCATTTATTATCAAAATGTTCATTATATACCTCCACTGTCCTTTCCGCTACTTTCTCTATACTGTCTGTTTTACTGTCATTTTTAATATAATAATCCATATATAAATTATATAGTTGACTGCGTTCTTCATATAACTTTTGTACTTCTTCTGCTGATGTAGACAGTGGGCGTCCCTTTGTTGAAAGCTCACTGACATCTCTGTCTACATAAAAAATCAAACCGTTACTTTTAAGTGCCTTTATATTTTCCGGATTTTTTACAGCACCGCCACCTGTTGCTATAACAATACCTGTCTTTTTGGAAACTTTTTTAATTGTTTTTGTTTCCAAACTCCTGAAAAAAGATTCTCCATCTGTTTTAAATATATTCGGTATAGTTCTGTTTTCACTGTTTACTATCAATCTGTCTATATCCACATATTTTCGTTTCAGTTCCCTTGAAACTATTTTTGAAAGTGTAGTTTTGCCACAACCGGGCATACCAATAAAAACAATATTTGTTAAGTTTTTTCTTATCTCATTTTCAATTTTGTCTATAATTGATTTGTGGATAAATCTCCCTGTAAAGAGTTCCGCACTATATACAGCCTGTGCAACCAACATTGAAAGTCCACTACCGCTTTTTATACCTATACTTTCCGCATTTTGCACAAGTTCTGTTTTTAATGGATTATAAACCACATCAATTACAGCTTCAATATTGTTAAATTTTGTTATATCTATGGGACAAGCGTAATTATTCGGGTACATACCGACAGGTGTGGTATTTACTATTACTTCTATATCTTTTAAGTCATACGCATTATTATAATTAATTTTGCCATTACGTGATACAACATATATATTCTTTGCACCCATATTTTTTGTGGCTGTTCTGACAGTAAGACTTGTTCCCCCACTACCCAAAACCAAAACATTTTTGTTTTTAAATTTTACTCCTGTTTTTTTTGCAAGATGCAAAAAGCCTCTGTAATCTGTATTGTCTGCATATAGCGAACCGTCTGGATTTTTTACAATAGTATTTGCACTGCCTATTTCCACAACCGCTTTTGAAAAAACATCACAATACTTTAAAACTTCCCGTTTATATGGGATAGTAACATTTAAACCGGAAAATTGCTTTTCGTTCATAAATTCATCAAATTGCTCATATGATAAATTCTTTAAGTTGTACTTATAATCGGCTATTTTACTATGTATTATTTTGGAATAGCTGTGCTTTAATGTTTCTCCTAATAAATAATATTGTTCTTTCTTACTCATTAGTTTTCTCCAAAAAGTCTTTTTGATATTCTTTGCTTATCACAAATATTTGTTTAAATAGTTCTTCTGTATATTTTGAATATTTTTCATTAGATAAATTATTTATCTTTTGCAAAATTTCTTCTTCCCGTTTACTGTCATTTATAGGTAAATTATTATTTTTCTTGTACTCCGCAACAAAACTACATAATTCTAATCTTTTTATAAATAAATCAAGCATTTGTGTATTTATTGTATCAATTTCGTTTCTGACTTCATTCAAATTCATTTATTATATTGTCCTTTCTGTTCTCCAATAATAAATCTGCTATTGTAAGCAGTCCGATAGCCTCAACAGACGGCACTGCCCGTGGAACTATGCAGCTATCATGTCTACCCTCTATTCTCAGTATCTCATTTGTTTTGTTTTTCAGTGATACTGTATTTTGTGGTATGGCTATTGAAGGTGTAGGCTTAATGGCAACATTATATATTATCGGCATACCGGTCGATATTCCGCCAAGTATACCTCCATGTCTGTTTGTTTTTGTCTTAATATCACCGTTACTATCCACATAAAATTCGTCATTATATTGTAAACCCAAAATTTTAGATGAATTAAATCCATCTCCGAATCCTATGCCTTTTACGGCAGGAATGCCGAACATCGCACTTGATATTTTACTTTCGACACTATCAAAAATCGGTTCACCAACTCCCACAGGCACACCACAAATAGCAGTTTCTATTGTGCCACCGATAGAGTCACCCTTGCTATGAATTTCTTTTATATAATCAAACATTTCTGCCTTTATTATTTCATTGATTACAGGAAAGCTATCGGTTTTCAGCTTTTTAATTAAATTTTTATTTATATTAATATCGCAAAATTTATCGTCATAAATATCTCCGATTGAAGAAATATGACTGACTGCAAATATTCCGTAATGTTCCAAAAGCTGTTCGGCAACAGCCCCCGCAAAACATATACAAGCTGTCATTCTGCCAGAGAACTGTCCCCCGCCTCGTATATCATTAAACCCTTGATATTTACAGTAAGCTGGATAATCTGCGTGCATTGGACGTGGATTATCCTTAATCTTATCATAATCTTTTGATTTTGCGTCATTATTTTTTATAATGGCACAAATAGCAGTGCCACAAGTTATATTATCAACCAAACCCGACAGTATTTCAAAATTATCTGTCTCTACCCTTTTGGTTGTAAAGCTTGACTTTGATATCCTTCTTTGCATAAAAACATTAATTTTATCAATATCAAGTTTAATTCCTGCGGGCAAACCGTCAATAATCGTACCGATTGCCACACTATGTGACTGTCCGAAAACCGTCACTTTTAGCATTTTTCCAAAACTATTACCCATATATCTTCCTCTTGTATATTATTCTGTTACTTTATAACTTCCACCTATTTTTGTAAAATCATCAAAAAAATCAGGATAAGATTTTTTTACAGCCTCTGCTTCATCAATAATTATCGGTTTTTTTGAACAAAGAGACGCTGTTGCAAAAGCCATAACTATTCTATGGTCATTATATCCATAAACATTACCGCCTGTTAATATATCTCCACCAACTATCTTTATTGAATTGTCAATATAAGTGGCTTTTCCCCCTATTGCATTAATATTACCACAAATTGCCTCTATCCTGTTACTCTCTTTATATTTTAATCTGTCAACATTTTTAAGAACCGTTTCGCCTTCTGCAAAACAGCCAACTATTGATATTATGGGTGCAAGGTCAGGTATGTTACTTATATCTATCTCTATTCCTTTCAATCTATTAGGTGAAATTGATACAGTATTATTTTTCATCTCTATATCTGCACCAAATCTTTTCAGTATATCAATAAAAGCCATATCTCCTTGACAAGAATCATTTGTTATATCAGTAACAGTAATTTTTTTATTTATCGCACCTGCCGCAAGAAAAAAAGCAATATTTGACCAGTCGCTTTCCACAGTTATTTTTTGTGGAGAAATATACTTTTGATTGCCTTTGATATAGTATCCATTTTTTGTTTCGTTTATTTCAATCGAAAAGTCTCTCATCACCTTTCTTGTTAAATCAACATAACTTTTTGATTGTAATGGTGTGGTAAGTATAATTTCACTGTCAGCATTCAAAATCGGCAGTGCAAACATCAAACCACTTATAAACTGAGAGCTTATGTTTCCGCTTGTATAATATTTTCCGGCATTTAACTTTCCGTTTACAAAAAACGGTAAATTATCATTGCTATACACAGCATTATGCAAAGACATAACTTCCATAAATTCACATATAGGGCGTTTTCTTAGGCTATCTTTTGCCTCAAAAAAACCATTTAAGCCCAACGCCGACACAACAGGCAACAAAAATCTAAATGTAGAACCACTTTCACCACAATTAAAAATTTTTGCGTTCTCATCAAAATGATTGCCTATTATCTCAATACTGTTATCTTTTATATATACATATGAAAAATTCTTTATGCAATCAATGGTACAGTTTACATCATCACAGATATTTCCTATATTATTTATTATTGTTTTTTCGTTTGAAAGTGCTGCCGCAATTAATATTCTATGAAAATGTGACTTTGAATTAATCGCAGTTATTTTGCCATCGATATTTTTATTACCATAAACAGTTATTTTCAAAATTATGAGATTACCTTTCAATAAAATTATAATTATAGATATATTATCACATTTTATTTATAAAGTAAACGAATTAATACGTGTAAATTTGTATAATTATAGTTTAATTTTCACATAATTATAATAAAAGATTTTATATACATTGTAAAATATATATAATTTATAAAAAAATAATTTATATGCAAGAAAAATGAAAGTTAGATACACTTAATGAATATATTACATATAGTTTGTAGTATATTAAACTTTTTATTTAAGGAGAAAATAAAATTATGAAAAAGACTTTAGCTATATTTATTGCATTGGTTATGATGCTATCAACAGTTGCTTGCGGCAACAAAAATGATACCAATACACCATCAGAGCCATCAACATCAAACTCAATAAGTGAGACAACAAAGCCTGAGACACCTGTAAAACCTGATGCACCTGATGCAACAGAAAACCTATCTCTAAAATTTCAAAACGCAATCAACAGCGCATATTTATCTGAGGAACTAAAACCAATAATTGAAGTAGTTCCCGTTGTTTCAGGTTTTGGTGTTAATATGCACAAATACCTTGTATCTCTGGAAACAGCAGCTTCAACAAATATAGATACAAATAAAAATCTCTTGACAGAGGGTGCTAAACAATACAAATCTCTTTCAGAACAAGCAGTATTCACTCAAGAACGTCCTGAAAAGCCAACAGATGAAGACAAAGAATATTTTAAAGAACTTGATGAACAAAAACAAGCTCTTGTTAATACTGCAAAATTACTTGAAGAACTTTCAGCAAAATCAGGCGAAGTTAAACTTGAACTGACAGAAGAACAAAAAACTCAACTAAAACTTGCTAACCAAGCCTATAATGACCTATCACTTGCTAATATTGAAATGTATTTTTCTTCATTAGTAGATGCAAACGGTAAACCCCTAAATCCTGTCGAAGATCTTGAAGCTTATGCAATGTCAATGTCAATGATAATGATCAAAGCACATAACGTTATGATATTTAAACCGGTTGTCGGCAAAGAGGATTTTGTATACAATGTACTTGAAACTCTTGTAAAAAATATGCAGAAACAATTTGAAACATATCTACAAGATCAATATGAAATCGCAAAAGCTGCAAAACTTGAAAAACTTGCTGATGGTACAATCGTTCTTGTAATGTCAGAAGGTGGCGAAGAAGTTTACAACAACATAATGAAAGCTCTAAAATAATATTTAATATCAAATTTATATAAAAATCTCCCTAAACTTATTTAAGGTGAACTGAACTGCTCCAATTTGTACTGTCTACACAAATTGGGGTAGTTCAAGGAATGGGAGATTTTATTTTGTACGTCAATACTAGTAAATTAATTTATATTTTATATTGACTTTTTTTAGTTAAAATGCTACACTGAACTAGTAAAAATTTTTTGCTGGAGTAGCTCAGTTGGTAGAGCAACTGATTCGTAATCAGTAGGTCGTGGGTTCAAATCCCATCTTTAGCTCCAACTACAAGAAAAAACACTCTGTATCTATTACAATACAAAGTGTTTTTTTCTTATACTTGTTTTATAATATACTATCAATAATTTATTGCAAAAATCAGTTTCCACATTACAGTATTTATGACAGTGGAAGGTTATTGCCATACACATAACTTCAAAAAATGTATTTAACATCTTTTTTCTTTACATTAATATGAATAATAATTATCAAATAATAGCTAGATAGTGTATACACGAGTAATGTGATATAATAGGAACATCAGGAGAGAAA
>JAHHTR010000034.1 GCA_020024515.1 Angelakisella sp. | reverse complement strand
TTATCATGAAGATAAAATAAATGATGCATATTGTAAAATGAATTTTGATTATGCAAGTGAGATAATTTTTAACAGTAAAATTGCTAAAAGAAAATATCAATTCTTTAAAATAGCGTTAACAATAGATATATTAATTTTGATTTTTTGCGCTATTTTACTATTAGTTGCATAATAATATATATATCCAACAGTTGAAATCTTGTCCAGTTATCCACCAAAAACAAATATATAATAAGCAGTATGGAACATTATTTGTTCTATATTGCTCATTTTTTTATTGAATTTATATGGAGGACAGTTAATATGACAATAACTCAAGCAGAAAAATACTTAAAACAGGCATATAGACTCAATGAGTTAATCAACAGTAACAAAGAAGAAATAGCAGAGCTTAGATTGCTGTCAACCGGTATAGGCGCTATTGATTATTCAAAAGACAGTGGAAAAAATATACAGGTTTGCGGTGATGCGAATTTCACAAATACCGTTGCAAAAATTATTGAACTTGAAAATCTGATAAATGTCGATATTGAAAGAATGGTTAATCTTAAAATAGAAATCAGAACAATGATTAATATGGTTTTGGATAAAGATGCAAAACTACTGCTAAAATATAGATATTTGAATTTTTTGACATGGGAAAAAATATGTGAAAATATGAGTATTTCTATGAGAACAGCATACAGAATACATACAACAGGCTTAAAAAATATAGTTTTGTTATCACAAACAAATGAACTTCATTTTGAAAATAATAAAAGTTGACACTTAGTGGCACTATTTGGCAAACTATGCCATTGTATGGCACACTATATAGTGATATAATGGTATCATTGATAAAACACCCAAGGGAAACCAAGGGTGTTTTTGTTATTTTACAAAAAAAGTAGGTGGTAAATATATAATGACGGATAAGCAAAGAAAATTTGCGGATGAATATCTAATCGATTGCAATGCCACAAGAGCCTATAAAATAGCTTATCCAAACATAAAAAGAGATGGCGTCGCAAGAGCGAATGCAAGCAGACTGCTAACAAATGCTAACATTAAAAACTATATAGACGAACAACTGGAACGAATCAGTGATGAAAAGATAGCAGATGTAAAAGAAGTAATGATGTATTTAACCTCTGTTATGCGGGGAGAGTCAACGGCGACGATAGTTGTTATTGAGGGTCGAGGCGAAGGTTGTTCTGTTGCAAGAGAATTAAACAAAGCTCCTGATGAAAAAGAAAGGCTGAAAGCGGCAGAACTTCTCGGAAAAAGATATGGTTTATTTAAAGATAACAATCTTGAAATAGATGTGGAACCTGTAATCATTATGAATGATTTGAAAGAATAGAGGGAATTGTGAAACTGTCATTACAAGAAATAGTCGGCAAAGGCTATAATGATTATTGGAACACAAAGAAAAGATATAGGGTTTGCAAAGGTTCTCGTGGTTCTAAGAAATCAAAAACAACCGCGCTCGATATGATATATAAGCTAATTCAATATCCCGAAAGCAATGCCCTTTGTGTCAGACGATACGCAAACACATTGCGTGATTCTGTTTTCAGTGATTTAAAATGGGCTATACATAAGCTGAATTTAGACGCTTATTTTGAATGTATGGTTTCGCCGATGCAGATAATAAGAAAATCCACGGGACAGAAGATTTTATTTCGCGGATTGGATGACGGACTGAAAATTACTTCTATTTCAGTAGAAAAAGGCTATCTGTGTTTTGTTTGGATTGAAGAAGCATTTGAAATAAACAATGAAGACGATTTTAACAAACTGGATATGTCTATCCGTGGCGAAGTGCCTGACGGATATTTCAAACAAATAACGCTTACATTTAATCCTTGGAGCGCAACAAGCTGGCTAAAATCTCGCTTTTTTGATGTGGAAGATGATGATATATTTGTCAAAACAACCACTTGGAAATGTAACGAGTGGCTTGATGATGCCGATAAAAACATTTTCCTTAAAATGCAGAAGAACAATCCCCGAAGATATAAAATTGAGGGTGACGGAGAGTGGGGCATTGCAGAAGGTCTTATATATGAAAAGTATAGAATAATGGATTTTAATACCAATGATATTCGAAAAATAAAAGGCATTAAATCGGCATTTAATCTTGACTTCGGCTTTACTGATCCAAATGCCTTTGTATGTGAGCTGGTAGACAACACGGATATGAAGATATATGTGTTTGATGAGTGGTACAAAACAGGGGTTACCAACAAAATAATAGCGCAGGCAATCAAGGATAAAGGCTATGGCGGACAGAAAATAATATGCGACAGCGCAGAGCCGAAGTCTATTGCAGAGCTTAATGAATACGGAATCAATGCAGAACCTGCGCGCAAGGGTAAAGACAGTGTAAATCACGGAATACAGTTAATACAAAACTATGAAATTATAGTACATCCAAAATGCGTGGAGTTTGCAAAAGAAATACAAAATTACTGTTGGGGAAAAGACAAGAACGGAAAATCTACCGATAAGCCGGATCATGAATTTTCTCACGGAATGGACAGTATGCGATACGGTCTGTCAACAGTCCTATCTCCCAATAGTTTTAGTTTTGATTAAAAGGGTGGTGAAAAATGATATTTAATTTTACGGATTTAAAAAAATCTTTGTTTAAGAGAACTCTCAAAAAACTTACAAATTATATTACAGAGCCAAATTCAAGTCTTACCGATGAAGAGTTTATTATTAAAGAAATATCTTCTTTTAAATCTTCCGTAAAGAGAAAAACTATGCTTGACGGGGAAAGATATTACGAGGGTAAGCACGATATTTTGACAAGACAGCGAACCGTAATAGGAAAAGACGGAGAGCTTGAAGTCGTAAAAAATCTTCCAAATAACAGGATAGTTGACAATCAATACAAAAAAATGGTTGTGCAAAAATCAAACTATCTTTTCGGAAAGCCACTTACAATTCAGTGTGACAACGCAGAGTATGCAAAGATATTAAAGCAGTTTATAAACAAAAAATTTATGAGTACATTAAAAGCGGTCAGCGAAGACGCTTTAAACTGTGGCATAGGGTACTTATTCCCAATGTATGACAACTTCGGGAATTTCGTATTCAGAAGATTTAGACCATGGGAAATAATACCGTACTGGAAAGATAACGAACATACCGAGCTTGAATATTTTATCAGAATTTATAATTCAATCGGCAAAGACGGAAAAACTTTGGAAAAAGCGGAAATATACGATGAAAAAGGTATCTCCTATTTTGAATTGCAAAGCGGTACTCTGTTTGATATGAACGGTAAAAGATTAAAGCTGACAGGCGCAGAGCATATCCCCTATTTTTCAGTTGACGGAAATGGCTATAATTGGACTAAAATTCCGCTGATTCCGTTTAAATACAACAGTAAAGAAATCCCACTGATTAAAATGGTGAAGTCATTACAGGACGGACTGAATTTGATAGAGTCAAACTTTCAAAATCAAATGGAAGAAGATCCGCGCAATACAATACTTGTTGTGGTAAACTATGACGGCGAAAATCTCGGGGAGTTCAGGAAGAACTTATCAACTTATGGGGCGGTAAAGGTTCGCACTATTGATGGTAAGGGTGGAGATTTAAAGACATTGCAGGTTGAAGTTAACGCTGAAAATTATAAGTCAATAATAGCGCTCTTTAAAAAGGCAATTATTGAAAATGCTATGGGGTATGATGCAAAGGACGACAGACTCAACGGCAATCCAAACGAAATGAACATACAGAGTATGTATTCCGATATAGATTTGGACGCAAACGGTATGGAGACAGAGTTTCAAGCCTCATTTGATGAAGTTAAGTGGTTTATAGATATGCATTTATATAATATCGGTTTGGGTGACTTTGAGGATGAAAAAGTTGAAATCATATTAAACAGGGATATGATGATAAACGAAAGTGAAATAATCAAAAACATCAATAATTCTGTCGGTATCCTTTCCGACGAAACACTTATTGCACAACACCCTTGGGTAAATGATGTTCAAACGGAGTTAAGCAGACTTAAAGCGCAAAACAATGAAGAACAATACGCATTTGCTTTTAACCAAAATGTTGATAAGGGTTCGGGTGATAGTTAGTGTCAAAAAAGAATGCTGAATACTGGAAAGAAAGGTTTTTGGAATTGGAAAAACAGTCCAACTCTTATGGCATTGAAATGTACAGACAAATAGAGCCGACCTTTATAAAAGCTATGCGTGAAATAGATAAGGAAATAAACGCTTGGTATGGAAGATTTGCAAAAAACAATGCTGTATCAACAAGTGATGCAAAGAAATTGCTTATTGATAAGGAATTACAGGAATTTAAGTGGGACGTACAGGAATACATAAAATACGGGAAAGAAAACGCAATCAACGGGCAGTGGATAAAAGAACTTGAAAACGCATCAGCAAAGTTTCATATCAGTAGACTGGAAGCCCTTAAAATTCGCACCCAACAATCTATTGAAGTAGCATTTGGTAATGAGCTTGACTGCATAGACAGAATGGCAAGAAAAGTTTATACCGAGGATTATTATCATACTATATATGAGGTTCAAAAAGGGTTTAACATAGGCTGGGATATAGGGCAGATAGACGAAATAAAACTAAGTAAGATTATATCAAAGCCATGGGCAGCAGACGGTAAAAATTTCAGTGAAAGGATATGGGAGTCACGCGCACAACTTGTAAATTCTTTACATAATGAATTGACACGGACCTGTATTCTTGGAAAAGCTCCTGATGATACAATTAAAGCAATCGCCACTAAGTTTAGTACAACAAAAAAACAAGCGGGACGATTGGTTATGACGGAACAGGCATATTTTCACGCTGCGGCTCAAAAAGACGCTTATGAAGATTTAAATGTAGAAGAATTTGAAGTGGTTGCCACTCTTGACAGTATAACTTCAAAAATCTGTCAGGAAATGGACGGTAAACACTTTCCGCAAAAAGAGTATAAAATCGGCGTAACCGTTCCCCCATTTCATCCAAATTGTCGCTCGTGTACCTGTCCGTATTTTAATGATGAATGGACAAAGAATGAAAAAAGAGTAGCAAGAGACGAAGACGGAAAAACATATTATGTTCCGTCACATATGAAATATGAAGAGTGGAAAAAATCATTTGTTGATAACAGTAAAGTTGATTCCTTGACTTCTATATCAAATGATGATAAAATTAAAAGTATAAAAGATACATTTGATTTTGATAATCTTTCAAACTATTTAGATTCTACTTATGGAATAAAAATGGAAGATTCAGTAAAACAACTTGATTTTGAAATTGTAAAAAGCAGTCTTGAAGGTGTTGAAAATGTTATTTTGGAATATCCTGATGTAGGTGATTTATTAGAAAGAGCAATTACATCAAATTCAGGGGTTATGTCTTGTACCGGAAAGACTTTATCTTTTAATCCTAATGAATTCAAAAACAAACAACTGTTCTTGAAAATCTGCGAACAACAATCTGCATTAGGTCATTGGATTCCAAACAGTTCTCCTAATTCAATTGGTGTTCACGAAGCGGCACATGGTGTAGAATGGGCATTGATAGAAGCAAATTCATCTTATTTATATGATTATCAAAAAGTTGTTGCATGGAATGATTGTATTGAAGCAAAACTAATAGTTTCACAGGCTTGTAAAAATATTAAAAAGACAAAATATGGTAAAGGAAAGTTAAAAAGAGATTTAATTCAAATGATTTCGAAATATGCTTTAAGTAGTGATTCTGAAACAATGGCGGAAGCATTTGCTGATGTTTATGCTAATGGTTCAAATGCTAATCCTCTGTCATTTGAGATTAAACGATTAACTCAAGAACAAATGAGAAAATATAAAGGAGTGATTTAATATGTTAAAACATGAAGGTTCACCTTGGGTCGATTATTTAGAGATAGATGAATATACCAATGAAAGAAAATTAAGTGTTAATGCACCTGATAATGTTAAAAAAGCGTATAAAGAATACAAAGAAGAAATTAGCAAAAACAATGATAATAAAACACTAATTCCAAAATAAAAGTACTTTGATAAATATCAAAGTGCTTTTTTTCTACCTTTTTCAAAAAATAATAAGTTTAAATTCCGATTTTAATGATTATTCATTAAGGTCGGTTTTTTATTCAGATATAAATACAAAAATGTTAGTTATAGGTTGTATTTATCCTATTTTCAGTGTATAATAATATTGAGGTGATACAAATGTTAGTAAATACAAATAATTTAGTCGCTATGACTGAAGCTAATCAAAATTTTTCAAAAGTTGTAAAATTAGTTGATGAAAACGGTATGGCAGTAATTTTGAAAAACAATAAGCCAAGATATATTATTGTTGATTTTGATGAATATAATGAAATACAAAATTTAAAAGAGCACAGACAAAAGAAAATATCAGATACAGCAGACCTACTTATTGAAGAAAATTTAGAAGCCTTTAAGGAGCTTGCAAAATGATATTACTGACTGCTAATGAAATAATATCCGTTCATAATAAACTTATAGAAAAAAGCGGTGGTGCTTATGGTGTACGGGATATGGATTTACTTTTGTCCGCTGTCGCAAGCGCCAATAATTCTTTTGATAATGTAGAGCAATATCCTACTATTTCCGAAAAAGCCGCAAGACTTGCTTTCGCTATTATTTCAAATCACGCATTCGTTGATGGCAATAAGCGAATAGGCATATTAACTATGTTAATGACTTTAAAATTAAACCATATTAATATTGCATATACACAGCAAGAACTTATTGATTTGGGACTTTCTGTCGCCAATGGCAGTTATAAATATAATCAAATATATGATTGGATAAAATCAAAAACCATTGATTAACAACTTACAATTTAATATCCGTTTAAATACCGATTTTAATGATTATTCATTAAAGTCGGTTTTTTTATACATTGTTTAAATTCGCAGATATCTGCGGTTTTAAATATTCCCGTCTTTTTGGTATTGCAGACGAAAAACAACAAGACATAAAGTATCGGACTGAACCGAGTAAAAAATGATTATGAAAACAAAATTTACAGTGAAAGGAAAAACTTATGAAGAAAGAGGAATTTATTAAATTGGGCATTGATGAAGAACTTGCCAAGAAATGTGAGACAGCTTCTCTTGAAGAACTGAAAGGCTATATTCCAAAGACAAGATTTGATGAAGTCAATAACGAAAAAAAGAAATTGGAGCTGGATTTACGTGAGCGTAATACTCAGCTTGAAGATTTAAAGAACTCAACAGGTGATGTTGTTGAGATGAAAAAGAGAATAGAAACGTTACAGAGCGAAAACAAAGAAAAAGAAGAAAATTACGCAAAAGAAATCAAACAGTTGAAACTCAATAATGCAATAGATATGGCTCTCGGTATGGCAAAAGCCAAAAATACGCTTGCCGTAAAAGCGTTGCTCAAAGATATGGACAAAGCGGATTTTACAGATGACGGTAAAATTAAAGGTCTTGACGAACAGATAAAGGCCCTGAAAGAGAGTGATTCTTATTTGTTTGAAGATTCAAAGGCGAAAAAAGTAAATATAAAGGGCGCAGCTCCCTGTGAAGGAACTAACGAAGAAATACATAAACCTGATATGTCAAAGATGAGTTATGAAGAACTCACTGCATATATGGAAAACAATACTATATCAGAATAATAAGGAGATGAAAAAACATTATGGCAAAATTTAACGCAAAAAGCTTTAATGAAAGGGTGTTCGGCGCATATATGAGCGCTGTTCCAAATCTAAAATTCAATAAATTGAGAGCGTCCCGCGCAGTAGTAAGAGACGTACGTTTGCGAGAGGCTTTTAAAAACAATTCGCAAACAGGCGCTGTATATGCCACGCTTCCCTTTTTCGGACTGCTCGGTGGCAATGCGCAAAACTATGACGGAGTATCAACCCTTACCCCGACAAGCACACAGACATTTGAACAGGGTGTATTTACTTATGGCAGAATGAACGGCTGGACTGAGGCAGATTTCAGCTATGACGTGACAGGCGGAACAGACTTTATGGAGAATGTCCGCAATCAAATAAATACTTATTGGTCAAACGTAGATCAAGAGGTATTGCTGTCAATATTAAAAGGAATATTTTTAATGTCAAACACAGGCACATCAACAATAAAAGCGGCAAATAAAGCTTTTGTTGACAGTCATACATACGATATCGGACAGGGTTCGGCTGATGTGAAAACCACAGATGATATGAAAGTAAACGCCACAACTCTCAACAGCGCCACACAGCAGGCTTGCGGTGACAACAAAAACCGTTTCAGTTTGGTTATATGTCATTCGGCAGTGGCGACAAACCTTGAAAACTTAAATCTACTGCAATACCTGAAATATACTGACTCAAACGGTATAGAAAGAGATTTGAGCCTTGGTACATGGAACGGTAGACTTGTGCTTATCGATGACTCTATGCCGGTTGAAAACAAAAACGTAGGCGGAACAGGCGGAAATATAAGCCTATATACAACATATATTCTCGGTGAGGGAGCAATAAGTCTTGAAGACGTTGGGGCAAAAGTACCTTATGAAATGTTAAGAGACGCAAAAACACACGGTGGTGAAGATACCCTGATAAGCCGTAAGAGAAATGCGGTGGCAGTAGCGGGAATATCCTATCAAAAAGCAACGCAAGCTACTAACAGCCCTACGAATGCAGAGCTTGAAACAGGTAATAACTGGTCGCTTGTAAATGACGGCACAAAGTGTATTGACCATAAAGCTGTTCCGATTGCAAGAATTATATCAAGAGGTTAAAAGGTGTCTTGTATGGAAACTGCTTTTGAAAAAGTCCTTGCGGAAATATCATCAATAATTAAAGATACGAATACAAGCCTTTCGGAAGATTTTTATAAAACACTTCTCAAAAGGCTTGTAAGCTTTGGATATGAATTACAGGAGGACGATAGCTGGATATTGTGTTTTACAGCGCAAAAAACAGAAAATCATATAAAAACCGTATGCAACACAAGTTCTTTACCAAATGAATTATTTTATAAAGCGGTGGATATGGTTTGCGGTGAATTTCTGTTTGCGAAAAAACAGACGGGAAACTTGGAACTTGCAAACATAGACATAGACGGAGCAATTAAACAAATTTCTGAGGGCGATGTTTCAATTTCTTTTGTTGACGGCAGTTCTGACGAAGATAAATTAAATGCTTTTTTAAACTCTCTTTTGCGTATAGAAGAAGGTGATTTAATATGTTATCGCAAGCTAAAATGGTAAAAATCAAAAAAAATATTGAAAAGCTGTATACAGGGGTTTGTACGATTACCGAACATCAAAAAGTACAAAATGAAAACAAGTCTACAAGTTTTGAAGATGTGATTGTGCAAAGAGACATTCCGTGTAGGTTGTCTTTTAAAAACATAAATAAGACAAGTCAAGATGAAAATTTGGCATCGGAAGTGTCACAAATAACAAAATTATTCATTACACCGGAAATTCAGCTAAAACCCGGTTCTAAGCTGTCTGTCACACAAAACGGCGTAACTGTTGAATATCAATCCAGCGGTGAGCCTGCTGTGTACAGAACTCATCAGGAAATTGTTCTTGAATTGTTTAGGGGGTGGACATAATGGGAAGAAACGGAAGAGTAAATTTCAGTGAATTGGAAAATTTCAAAAAAGATATTGAAAAGTCACTTGGCAATACTGCGGTTAATGAATTTATTGAAGATTGCGCAAAGGAACTTGCGGCAAGACTTCTTGCAAAAGTTATAGAAAGAACGCCTGTCGGACGATATGATGGGAATTCTTATACTTGTATTAGTGAAATTTCCCATAAGGGAGGAAAAGTTAAAGGAAAAGTTGGAGGTACGCTTCGTCGAGGTTGGACGGCTGGGAAGTCTGCAAACGCCTATGAATATGTTAATTCTCTCAATGTTAAACATATTGATAATAAATATATCATTGAAGTGATAAACCCTGTTAAATACGCCGAATATGTTGAGTTTGGCCATAGAACGAGAGGTGGCAAAGGTTGGGTAGAGGGACATAAAATGCTAACTGTTTCTGAATATGAACTTCAATCAAACGCACGAAGTATTATTGAACACAAACTAAAAAAAGAATTGGAGAAATGTTTTAAGTGATAAGCAAAATCATTGACGGCATAAGTATTGCGATAAACAAAGAGTTTGGTGACGAATATGAAATATATACGGAAAACATTGAGCAAGGTTTGAAAGAGCCTTGTTTTTCTGTTGTTTGCAGAAATACAGATACAAAACATTTCCTTAATAAAAAGTATTTTAGTAAAAATCAATTTTGTATTTATTATTTCCCAAAGGACAAAGCAAAGAACAATGAATGTATGTCGGTTATTGAAAGGCTGTTTGACTGTTTGGAAACTATAATGGTTGACGGTGATTTGATACGTGGAACAGGAATGAACGCGGAAATAAAAGACGGTATAGTCAGCTTTGAGATTAATTACAATATATTTCTTTATAAAGAATACGGCGCAATACCTATAATGGACGGGGTTAGTCACAATACCAAAGTGAAAGGGTGAAAAAATGTCAGAAAAAAACATTAAAAACAAAGATGAAGTAAGATTTTGTAAGGAGCAAATTCTTACTTCAAAAAAATATTTTGCAAAAAGAGATATATGTCAAACCGTAATTCCGGATAATTTTTACGGAACATTGAAAGATGCGGATACTCTTATTGAAAAATTTATGAAAGGAAGGGTGAATTGATATGGCGTTAGGTGGCGGAACTTTTTTAACGCAAAATAAAATACTCCCCGGAGCATACATTAACTTTGTTTCTGTTGCCTCGGCAAGCGCAACGCTATCGGACAGAGGTATAGCGACAATGCCGCTCAGTCTTGACTGGGGTGTTGAGGGGACTGTTTTTGAAGTAAGCTATGCAGACTTTCAAAAGGACAGTTTAAAAATATTCGGATATTCATTTGACAGCGATAAGTTAAAAGGTCTGCGTGATTTATTCAAAAATATCACTATTCTGTACGCCTATCGTTTAAACACCGGTGGGGCAAAGGCAACAAATACTTACGCAACTGCGAAATACAGCGGAACAAGGGGCAACAGTTTAAAAATCATTATACAAAACAATGTTGACATCGAAGATATGTTTGATGTCACAACTGTACTTGATAATACTGTTGTCGACAGGCAGACTGTGTCATCTTCCGAGGAACTTGTGGCAAATGACTTTGTTGAATGGAAATCAGCTGAACTTTCCGTTTCGGCAGGCGTTGCGCTGTCAGGTGGTACAGACGGAACGGTAAACGGTGAAGCTCATCAAGCCTATCTCGATAAAATCGAAAGCTATTCGTTTAATGTAATGGGTGTTCCTACAACAGACGATTCCATTAAATCTCTGTATGTTGCGTTTTGTAAGAGATTGCGTGAAGAAGTCGGCTCAAAATTTCAGGTAGTGCTACATCAAAAAGCGGCGGACTATGAAGGTGTTATCAACGTAAAAAATACTGTTTCGGGTGAAAGTACGGATAAATCCTCTTTGGTGTATTGGGTGACAGGAATAACGGCGGGTTGCGCTGTAAACAAATCAAATTTGAACAAAGTATATGACGGTGAATACATTGTTGACAGTGATTTTACGCAGACACAATTAATAAAATCAATCCAAACAGGCGAGTTTGTTTTACACAAAGTGGGTAATAATGTCAGAGTACTGGAAGACATTAACTCGCTTGTAACCATATCAGACACAAAAGGAGATATTTTCAAAGACAATCAAACAATAAGAGTTATCGACCAAATCGCAAACGATATTGCTGTTATTTTTAATACAAAGTATTTGGGAGTGGTTCCAAATGATGAATCCGGCAGAATAAGTCTTTGGAGTGATATTGTAAAACATCACGAACAACTTCAAGATATACGCGCCATTGAAAATTTCAGTGACAAAGATGTTGTTATAACACAAGGAAACACAAAAAAAGCGGTAGTGGTAAATGATGCGGTAACAGTAGTTAACGCTATGTCAAAGCTTTATATGACCGTCACTGTGTCATAAATATAAAAAAGAAGGTGAAAAGATATGTCAAATATAACAATGAAAGCGAAAGATGTGCTTTCGGCAAAGCTTGCCGAATGTTTTGTGACAATAGGCACAAACAGATATAATTTTATGCAGGCAATTAATTTTGAAGCTAAATTTGAAAGAACAAAGACAGAAGTTCCTATTTTGGGAAGAACCGGAAGCGGAAACAAGTCCACAGGCTGGAAAGGCACAGGTTCCGCAACATTTCACTATAACACATCTATTTTCAGAGAGATGATGCTTAAATACAAAGATACCGGCGAAGATGTGTATTTTGAAATACAGGTGACAAACGAAGATCCCATGAGTACAGCGGGAAGACAAACGCTTGTATTTATAGATTGCAACATTGACGGTGGCATTCTCGCAAAATTTGATGCTGACGGCGAATATCTCGATGAAGATATGGATTTTACATTTGAAGACTTTAAGATGCCGGAGAAATTTAATTTGCTTGAAGGTATGCAATAATTTTAAGAAAAGAGAGGATTAAATATGTCAAATTTCAGCCAATTTATGAAACGAAACAAGAAAGTACGGGGGAACACTACATACAAGGCGACAAAATCCCTTGTTGATGAAAGCGGTATACCATTGGATTGGACTGTCAGACCTTTGTCAACACGGGAGAATGAAGCAATCCAAGATGAATGTATGGTAGATGTTCCAGTTACAGGTAAGCCAAACGTATACAGACCGAAACTCAACACTTCAAAATATATCGCTAAAATGATTTGCGCGTGTGTGGTAGAGCCTAATCTTTATGATAAGGATTTGCAGGACTCTTATGATGTTAAGACTCCCGATGAACTTTTGAAAGAAATGATTGACGATCCGGGCGAATACAATGACTTTGCGACATTTGTTCAAAATTTCAACGGATTTAACACAACAATGGAAAACAAGGTGGAAGAAGCAAAAAACTAATAACAGAAGGAGATGTTGAGTCTGCGTTCGCGCATTTCGCATTGCAGAAACTCCACATCTTACCTTCTGTTTTTTTAAATATGGACGAACAGGAAAAAGCTTTTGTTATAGCCTCAATTCAAATCAGAATTGACAAAGAAAAGGAAGCCACAAAGAAAGCAAAGGTGAAAAAATGACATTGACAGTTTAAATTATGTTTACTGCAATTTACTTTATATTAAGAAAGGCGGTGAAGTATAAATGGGAAGTATTATGACTTCAATTCAATTAATAGATAAGGTTTCGGCGCCTATCAATAATATGGTATCAGCATTAGACAATGTATGTTCGGTTTTTTACTCTGTTGAAAAATCAATGAATGAAAGTTTTGACACTTCAAAAATAAAACTTGCCAAACAATCAATAACTGTTGTGCAAGAACAACTGGTTAAGTTAGCGCAGGAACAGGATAATTATACAGAAGCGGTTGAGAGAAGTGTAAAAAAGACAGACGGACTGCTCGGCAAAATCGGAAAGTTTGCCGCCGCCTACGCTTCTGTTCAAACTGTAATTAAGGCAATCGGTACATCTGATATGATGACGCAGACTACAGCAAGGCTTAATATGATGAATGACGGCTTACAGACTACCGAAGAACTTCAACAAATGATATATCAGTCCGCGCAACGTTCAAGGGGTTCATACCAAGGCAGCGCCGATGCGGTGGCGAAAATGGGTATTATGGGAAAAGATGCTTTTAAGAGTAATGCGGAGCTTATAGCCTTTACCGAACAATTAAACAAACAGTTTGCCATTGCCGGAACATCGCAAGACGGTATTAATGCGGCTATGTTACAGTTGACACAGGCTATGAGTTCAGGTGTTCTCCGTGGTGAAGAATTAAACAGTGTCTTTGAGCAAGCGCCGACAATTATACAGGCTATTGCCAAATATTTGGATGCGCCTATCGGTTCTATAAGGTCTATGGCGGCAGAAGGACAGCTTACAGCTGACATTGTTAAAAATGCTCTGCTTAGCGCAACGGAAGAAACCAATGCAAAATTTGAAAGTATGCCTATGACGTGGAGTCAAATATGGACATCAATAAAAAATACCGCATTAATGAAGTTTCAGCCTGTTTTGACGAAAATTAATGAAATGGCGAATAATAAAAGTTTTCAGACGTTTGCAAACAATGCTGTCAATTCTCTTTCGACAGTGGCGTTATGTTTGGCAAATATATTAAATGCCACTGTCAGCGTTGGAAATTTTATCGGTGAAAACTGGTCGATTATCAGTCCTATTATATATGGCATTATTGTGGCACTGGCAATATATGCCGGACATCTTGCTATCGTTAAAGGTATGGAACTGGCAAGTGCAACAGCAAAAGGTATTTTAGCAGGCGCGCAATTTATATATGTAACCGCAACAGCTTTGAGTACCCGTGCGACAATATCGGCAACAGCGGCACAAATGGGGTTAAATGGTGCATTGTATGCTTGTCCTATTACTTGGATTGCTATTGCAATAGTTGCGTTAATAGCCATTATATACGCTTTGTGCGCCGCAATAGCAAAATGGACAGGCGTTGCGAATACAGGCTTTGGAGTTATCACAGGCGGAGTTAATGTTACTATACAGTTTTTCAAAAACTTAGGGCTTGCGGTTGCAAATGTATTTATTGGTATAGGATACTCAATATCCGCCCTCTGTTCAAATATGATTACTGCGTTTCATAATGCCATTTGCAATATACAATCGTTTTTTTATGGCTTACTGGCAACAGGATTATCTGTTATCGAGGGAATTTGCGTGGCTCTCAATAAACTTCCGTTTATAGAGTTTGATTATTCGGGAATAAGCGCAAAAGCAGATGAATATGCCAAAAAGTCACAAACAGCGCTTGACAGCAAAAGAGAATATCAGTCTATCGGCGATGCTTTTAATAAAGGATTTAATACTTTTGATACATTTCAGGACGGTTGGGTATCAAATGCTTTTAACATGGGAGCGTCATGGGGCGACGGTGTAATGGATAAAACATCTGATTTTTTAAGTTTTGGCGGTAACGGAATTGCCAGTGGCTATGATGATATGGATAATATACCTGTAAATATTGCGGAAACTGCTGGCAATACTGGTTCAATGGCGGATTCAATGGATATAACAGGCGAAGACCTTAAATATCTGCGAGATATAGCCGAAACAGATGTAATAAACAGATTTACAACTGCGGAAATTAAGGTTGATATGGGAGGTATAGTAAACAACGTATCGTCTGATATGGACTTAGACGGAATGGTGGACTATTTGGCGACAGGAGTAAATGAGGCAATGGAAAAAATAGCGGAAGGGGTGCATGAATAGTGGCTTATTATTTTTATTTGGGTAAGATCTTATGTCCGATAGCGCCCTCAAAATTACAAATTAAAATTAACAATAAAAATAAAACTATGACATTAATGAATGGAGGTGAAATAAATATATTAAAGCAAGCGGGACTTACGGATATAAGTTTTGACTTGCTTTTGCCAAACGTAAAATATCCGTTCGCTACCTATAAATCAGATTTTCAGAAGGCAAAAACTTATATTGATGAGCTTGAAAAACTTAAAGCAGGCAAAAAACCGTTTCAATTCATTGTGACAAGGACTTTTCCGGACGGGAAAATGCTTTTTGATACGAATATCAAAGTATCACTTGAAAATTATGATATTAAAGAGGACAGAAAAGAAGGGTTTGATATTATAGCTTCCGTCACATTGAAACAATATAAGGACTATGGGACGAAAATCTGCAATGTTACATTCGTAAGCGCAAAGCCAAAAGTTTCAAAGAAAATGGCAAAGCCAAGAACCTCAAATTCCGATAAAATAGGCATAGGTTCAGATGTTATAGTAAACGGCAGACTTCATCGTGACAGTTTCGGAAACGGGGCGGGACAGACCAAAACGAACTACAAAGGGAAAGTTAATTTCATAAATATGAAGGGCAGTCACCCATACCACGTCACTACGCTCAGTGGGGCTTGGCTTGGTTGGGTAACGGCTTCAAGCATTCAGGGAGTGTGAAAAATGAATGTAAATATTGAACTTTTAATACAGCACGGTAAACAGGTGTATATACCCGCTGTACAGGAAGGAATAGTATGGACAACCGAAAGAAAAGGCGCTCCCGGACAGTTGGAATTTAAGGTAGTAAAAGATAACCTTTTGGAAATTACAGAGGGTGATGCAATCAGATTGAAAGTTAATGATACGAATATATTCTATGGATTTATATTTAAGCTAAAAAGAAACAAAGAAAATTTACTAACAGTAACAGCCTATGACCAGTTACGATATCTTAAAAACAAAGATACCTATGTTTATGAAAACAAGACAGCAGGCGAAGTTATTGAGATGATAGCCTCGGACTTTCAAATGCAAACAGGCTATCTCGAAGATACAGGCTTTAAGATTGCGTCAAGGATAGAAGCGAATATATCATTATTTGATATTATTCAAAATGCGCTTGATTTAACCTTGCAAAATAAGTCTTATATGTATGTAATGTATGATGATTTCGGTAAAATAACACTTAAAGGTATAGATAATATGCGTCTTAACCTACTGATTGACGAAGAAACAGGCGAAAACTTTGATTATACTTCATCCATCGATGATAACACATACAACAGAATTAAATTAACTTATGACAATGAAGATACAAGCGTAAGAGAAGTATACATAGCGCAAGACTCAAAGAATATGAACAATTGGGGTGTTTTGCAATACTTTGACACACTGAAAAAAGGCGAAAACGGTCAAGCGAAAGCAGACGCGTTATTGTCGCTCTACAACAAAAAGACAAGGAATTTGAGTATAAAAAACGCCTTTGGCGATACGAGAGTACGCGCAGGTATGACAGTAGTTGCAATTCTTGATTTAGGAGATATTAAACTGCAAAATTTAATGCTTGTGGAAAAATGCAAGCACGAATTTAAAGAGAGTGAGCATTTTATGACACTAACATTGAGGGGCGGTGAGTTTATTGCTTAATATGACGGACCTTTTAATTGCCATTAAAAAAGCGGCGAAAGAAGCGATAGAATCAGGACAACCGACTGATTTTTGTTTTGGTAAAGTCACAAGTATTTCACCGTTAAAAATTTTGGTTGAACAAAAAATGACACTTGGTGTGGCTCAACTTGTTTTATCAAGAAATGTAACCGATTATGAAACAGATATAACTATGGAGTGGGAAACAGAAAACAGCAAAGAACCTACGATACATAAACATCAAATAAAAGGGCAAAAAAAACTTATAATACATAATGCTTTAAAAGTCGGTGATGAAGTTATTTTATTAAAACAGTACGGTGGTCAAAAGTATTTGGTTCTTGACAGGGTGGTGAAACTGTGATACCAAAAACAAATAATATTTTGTCAACTGATTTGGAGCTGGAAGAACAGCCCTGTAAAAACTATAAAATGGACATTAAGCATAATATCATTACCGGTTATTGTGATGAACTTAATGCAATGCGACAGGTTATATATAAAATTCTAAATACAGAAAGATATCAATACATCATCTACTCAAAAAACTATGGGATAGAACTTGCTGATTTATTGGGTGAACCTGTAACTTATGTATGCCCTGAACTCAAAAGAAGGATAACGGAAGCCTTACTTCAAGATGACAGAATCATATTTGCAGATAACTTCGATTTTGATACTTCTGTAAAACGAACAGTAAAAGTTACTTTTACTGTTCACACAATATACGGTGACATACAAGCCGAAAGGACAGTGATTATATAAATGTATGAAGATGTAAGTTATGAAAGTATTCTTCAAAGAATGCTTGACAGAGTATCTTCAAGTATTGATAAGCGAGAAGGCTCAATAATATATGATGCTTTGGCACCTGCCGCCATGGAACTTATGATGATGTATTTTGAATTAAATAACATAATGCTTGAAACTTTTGGAGATACAGCGTCAAGAGAATATTTAATACAGCGGGTAGCAGAAAGAGGTATAATTCCTTATCCAGCAACAAATGCAATTTTAAAATGTACAGCAACACCCTCTGATATAAATATACCTATTGGTGCAAGATTTTCTTTAAATGAATTAAATTATATAATAACAAAAAAAATCAAAGACAATGAGTATCAAATAATGTGCGAAACTGTGGGTTCTGTGGGAAATTCGTATTTTGGAAACCTTATTCCAGTTAACTACATTCATGGACTGAAAACTATTCAAATAACAGAACTGTTGATACCGGGAGAAGACGAGGAAGATACGGAAGAAATCAGAAAAAGATATTTTGAAACTTTTGATATAAAAGCTTACGGAGGAAATAAGAAAGACTATATTCAAAAAACAAATGCCATTGCAGGTGTCGGCAGCACAAAGGTTACGCCTGTTTGGAATGGTGGCGGAACGGTGTTGCTTACTATCACTAATTCTGAATTTGATGTTGCAAGTTCTACTTTGATTCAAACTGTTCAAAATGAAATTGACCCAACAAAAGACGGTACAGGTGTCGGAATAGCTCCTATCGGTCACATAGTCACTGTTAAAAGCGCAGAAAAAAAGAGTATAAATATCTCTGCATCAATAACATTTCAAGAGGGATTTTCTTTCAATCAGCTAAAAAACAGTATAGAAAAAAACATTAAAGAATATTTGCTTGAAATAAGAAAAAATTGGGCTAATGAAAGTGCATCAGTAGTCAGAATAAGTCAAATAGAAACAAGAATACTTAATATAAATGGTATTGTTGATATTATTAATACAAAAATAAACGGAACAGAGTCAAATTCCGTATTGAGTATGTATGAAATTCCTGTGTTTGGTGGTGTATTAAATGAATAAAACAATAAGAAAAGTTAATTTAATTGATTATCTACCACAGTTTATTCAATGTTATAGAGAAATAAAAAATATTATGGAGGCTGAAAATCCAGACTTACAATTTCTTTTCGATGAAGCCGAAAAAATAAAAAATAATCAATATATTGTTACATCGGATATTGAAGGTATCGCAAGATTTGAAAAACTTCTTAACATAGAGCCTTCTGTTGACGATACATTGCAATCAAGAATTTCAAGAATATTGGTCAGATGGAATGATATGATACCGTATACTTGGAGAATGTTTATCAACAAAATGGATACTCTTTGTGGTTTAAATAACTACACGCTTATTTCCAACTTCAAAAAATATGAACTTGTAATTATAACTCATCTTGAATTATATGGTCAGACAGATGAATTGAAATATTTGCTTGACAATATGTTACCTGCAAATATTTTAGTGAAAACAGAAAACAAATTAAATTATACGACAAAAGGAAATATGTATATAGCGATGGGTATTGTAATAACAAATATTATTGAACTGACAGATGTTCGGAATAATTCAAAAAATTAATAAGAAAGGCAGTGCGAATAATGGCAGAATTTAGACAAATGATTATTACAGAAAGCGGCAGTAATCTTATATCCGGAATGCTCGCAGATAATATAAATATTCAGTTTACAAAATTTTTGCTTTCCGAAACGGAATATACGGATTCTCAACTTGTTAAATTAACAACAGATACTCTTTCCGGTGTGAGACAAACTATCAATATATCAAAAGTAAGCAAAACATCAAATACTGCGGTAACTGTCGAAGGAATGGCAGACAACAATAAGTTAAGTAACGGATACTATATGAGAACCATAGTTCTTTATGCCAAAGCCACCGGTACAAACGAAGTGGCGTATGCGGCGTGTAGTGCAAATGTAGCGGATTGGATTTCGCCATATAATGGAGTTTCTGTTTCCAGTTGTTTGGTAAAATGCGTAACAACTGTGAAAAATGTGGAAAAAGTAGAAATAGTAACTGATCCTGCCGGTGTGGCTACGGTCGCAGATATACAAGACTTACAGCAACAAATAAATAAAAAAGAAGATAAATTTAATAAAAACACAGCTTTTAACAAAAATTTCGGTACAGATCATGATGATGTAATGCGAGGTGATTATGCGTATCCTAAAACGTTGAGTTATACAAAAGATGAAATTGATAATGTGAATACTTTAATCAACAATAAAATCAAAAATCATACCAACAGTAAATTAAACCCTCATAGTGTTACTGCATCACAGATTGGCGCTTATACCAAAGCGGAAGTTAATAATATATTTAGTAACCCTAATTTGCTAATCAATGGTGACTTTAAAATTTGGCT
>JAHHTR010000033.1 GCA_020024515.1 Angelakisella sp. | reverse complement strand
ATTATATAAATATCACAAATTTTTGTAGTTTTTTGTTTTTATTTAATTTAATGACTTATATTGTAAAGATTATATTGTTAGTGTATAATTATAATATGAAAGGACGATTTGTATCGTCCTATTTTTTAGCTGATTTTATTCGTTTAAAATTAATAATAGAATAGAAAAGATATTTTAAAATAAAGAGAGGTATTATCTTGAAACAAATAAAATTTTATACACTTGGTTGCAAAGTTAATCAGTATGAAACAGAAGTTCTTGCCAATAATTTTATTGCAGAAGGATTTGCTGTTACAGAAGATGAAGAAAATGCAGATATATTTATTGTGAATTCTTGTACTGTTACATCAGAAGGAGACAGAAAAGTAAGACAACTATTGAGAAAGATAAGAAGAAATAATCCTGATGGCATATTGGTGCTCACAGGTTGCTATCCACAGGCATTCCCCGAAGAAGTAAGTACATTTGACTATGTAAATATAATAACAGGTACAAAGAACAGAAGTGGTGTGGTGGCTGCTGTAAAAGAATTTTTGCGTGATGGTAAAAATATAATTAATATAGTACCACACCAAAAAGGCGAGGATTTTGAGAGTGGAAGGTCACCTGAACATCAACACAGAACACGTGCATTCTTAAAGATACAGGACGGTTGTGAAAATTACTGTACTTATTGTATAATTCCAAAATCTCGTGGGCCTATTCGTTCAATGAATTTTGAGGAACTTAGAACACAGATAATGAATATAGCAAATTCGGGATATAAAGAAATAGTTTTGACAGGTATTAATTTAACATCTTATGGTATAGGAACAGATTATCGCTTTATAGATGCGGTTCGTTTGGCTTGTAATACAAAAGGTATAGAGCGAGTAAGACTTGGTTCCATGGAACCGGAAAGACTTACAGAGAATGATATAAAAGAGATGAGTACATTTAGAACACTTTGCCCACAGTTCCATTTATCCTTACAAAGTGGCAGTGACTCAGTATTAAAAAGAATGAACAGACACTACAATTCAAGTGAATATTTGCAGGTTGTGGAATATATAAAGAAATATATAAAAGACTCTGTTATTACAACGGATATTATTGTAGGATTTCCGGGAGAAACAGAGGAAGAATTTATTGAAACAATAGATTTTGTAAAGACAGTGGATTTTGCTAAAATTCATATATTTGCTTATTCACAAAGAAGCGGTACAGTTGCGGCAAATCGTTCTGATCAAATTCCGCAAAATATTAAAAAAGAGCGTAGCCATCGTTTGATGCAAGTAGAAGAAGAATTAAGACACAAATATATGCAAAACTTGATAGGAAAAACAGTTTCTGTATTGATAGAAGAAAAAGGTAGAGATGGACTGCAAAGAGGATATACAATGGCATACATACCTGTTGCTGTTACAGATATCAATAATTTACAAGGTAAAATAGTTGATGTTTATATAACAAATATAATCGGAGACGAGTGTCAGGGTATACTTAATATATAAATTTATTGTAAATAAAGTAAAATTATCTATAAATTATGGACTTTTATTATAAAAAATAGTATAATGAGCATTGTTGTATAAAAATACCAATAAAATAAAATTTGGAGGAATATAAAAGAATGTTTAAAAGAATATCATCAATTATATTAACTGTAATGATGTGTATTATGGTGGCAGGTTGTGGCTCAAAAAAAGATAACGGGACAGTATATGAAAGTTACGGTACAGCCAATGGTACAAGTATATCTATGGGTCTTTATAAACTGAATATGATGTATATACACCAACAAATATTGTCATCAGGCTTTACAGGTGATATTTCAAAAGAAAAAAGGGGCGATGAAACAGTTGCTCAATATATTGAAAGATTGGCTGATCAAAATACAAAAGAAATGATAGCTATCAATAATAAATTTGATGCTGAAAAAATGAGTTTCACTGCTGAACAAGAAGAAAATATAAAAGCTGTTGCAAAAGAGATGTATAGCGTAAATGAAATTTTGTTTAAGGATTTAAATATAACAGAAGAAGATACACTACTATATCAAACAATATCAGAAAAATTGAGACAGTTATTTATCAGTCTTTATGCCGAAGGTGGTAAACTGGAAGATTCAAAAGAAGAAAAAATAAAAACTTTTGAAGACTATTTCTATGGAGCTTATCTTATCCCATATTTACTGCTAGATGAAGAATATAAGCCACTTTCGGAAGAAAAACTAAAAGAAGTAAAAGAAAAATCAGAAGCGGATTTAGAAGAAATAGAAGACGGAAAACACATAACAGATGTAATGTATGATATATTGATAAGTGAACTTAAAGAAGGCGAAGAAAAGCCTAAGAGATACGAAAACAATGAATATATTATGCCTATATACAAAGACGGTGATCCATACTTCCCACCAATAGTTAATGATTATCTAAAAGAGGCAGAAGTAAATGTTCCTAAAATTATAGAAGATGAAGAAATCCGTTATATTGTAATGAAAGCGAATTATAAAGATATTCCGGAAAAGACAAAGCTAATATCATACAATAATATACTTTCAATAGTAAAAGAGTCAGATTTCCAAAAAATAGTAGATGAAGAAGTAAAAAAGATTACATTTAAAATAGATGAAAAAGCAAAAGCAAGCTTTACAGCTATGAATTTGCAAAATGCTGTGAAGAAAATACAAGAAAAAATGCAAGCTGAATACGAACAAATGATAAAAGATATGATTGAACAGCAAAATAAAGAAAATGCAGGTTCAAGCAGTGTAGCATCTTCACAAAGTAGTGAAAGTGGTTCATCAAGCAGCGAAACTGTGTCATCACAACCTTCTGTAAACGAATCATTAAGCAAAACAGAAAGTTCAAAAGCAGAATAATATATAAATAAAAACAGTAATAAACCTTCCTTGATTTTATAATTAATTGGGAAGGTTTAGTTTTTGTAAAAAGATAAGTGTAGCATTTTATTGATAAGATCACAAAAATTTACCTAATTTTTTATAAATTTGCGGGACTTATGCATCGCCTAAGACGTTTTTCGCAGAAAACTGAATACCAATAGTTGTACAGAAGCAATTTTGAAAGTGAATTTTGCCTTTTAAGGAAAAAGAGATAACTTTTTATATAGGTGCTATATATAGGATATGAAATATAGTTAGAAAGTTGTAAATAATGACAAAATGCAGTTTTTGGCTTGACAAAACAGATTTTATATACTATACTTAATAAGCTGTTCTTTCCGTAGACAGTAGGTGCAGTTTCAAAACTGCTTAATATTAAGCCTACCGAGGTAAGAAGTGTCACAAAGTATTTTGTTACGCTCTTTCCGAGAAAGATTGGAAAGGGCGTTTTTAGTTTGACTTACAAAATGTAAGTTATAAATACTTTGGGAGGTGAATCAAATTGGCTAATCAAAATATCATTAATTCAAAACAAGAACAAGTTAATGTTCTAAGTGAAAAATTAAAAGGTGCAGTAGCTGGTGTTATTGTCGATTATAGAGGTATCACTGTTGAAAACGATACAAAACTACGTCGTCAACTACGTGAAGCTGGTGTAGAATATTCAGTTGTTAAAAACAATATTTTACGTCGTGCTGCAAAAGATGCAGGTTATGAAGAAATGACAGCAGTAATGACAGGTACAACAGCTTTTGCTTACTCAAACAGTGATCCTATCGCAGCTGCTAAAATTTTAAATAAATATGCTGAAGAGTCAAAAGGCGCTTTTACAATTAAAGGTGGCTTTATGGAAGGCAAAGTAATGGATGTTGCAGAAGTAGAAGCTATTGCTAAACTACCGGGCAAACAAGAACTACTTACAATGCTATGTATGGCTCTTAACGGCAACATTCGTGGTCTTGCAGTTGCTCTTAATGCAGTTGTTGAGAAAAACGGAGAAACAGCATAATTTAAATTTAAAATATATTGTTTAAATTTTAAAAATAAATTTATAAAATAAACAAAATTATTAGGAGGTATTTAAAATGGCTTCAGAGAAAATTACAACAATTATAGAAGAAGTTAAAGCTCTTTCAGTTATGGAATTGAGTGAACTAGTTAAAGCAATAGAGGAAGAATTCGGCGTTTCAGCTGCTGCTCCTGTTATGGTAGCTGCTGTTGGCGGTGCTGCTGCTGCAGAAGAGAAAACAGAATTTGATGTAGTACTAGCAGATGCTGGCGCAAGCAAAATGGGCGTTATCAAACTTGTTAAAGAACTAACAGGTCTAGGTCTAAAAGAAGCAAAAGAGATCGTTGACAATGCTCCAAAAACTCTAAAAGAAGCAGTTTCAAAAGCTGACGCTGAAGATATGAAAGCTAAACTTGAAGAAGCTGGTGCTAAAGTAGAACTTAAATAATTAATTTTTTGAATTATTTGTTTAGTAACTAAAAATGCTCTATAACCAAAAAGCTCCATCGATTAATTTCGATGGAGCTTTCAGCATTTTAGGGGTTTTCTTATTAATTTTTTGTAACAATTTAAAACTTTTTATACAGTACAGTTGACATAATACATAAAAATGGTAAAATTTAATGTATAAATATTAATGTAGAACTTGTATTTTTCATATAATAAGGAGATAAAAATGCGTAACTATAAAATCCACTTTATTAGACATGGTCAAACTGAATATAATGCATCCGGTAGATTTCAAGGTTGTCAAACAGATGTCAGTCTATCAACAGACGGTATAAAACAGCTTATAGACTTAAAGGAAACTTATGAATATCCATCTGTAAGTGTAGTTTATTCAAGTCCTATGGCGAGATGTATAGAAACAGCAGGTATTATATATCCTAATAGAGAACTTATAGTAGTGCCACCACTGAAAGAAATTGATTTTGGTGATTTTTCAGGTAAAACAATCGAAGATTTAAAGGATAATGATGACTTTGAAGAATGGTTTAAAGATGCCTATAACGTTGCACCGCCAAATGGAGAAAGCGGATTTGAATTTACTTTGAGACTTATAGATGCTTTTAAATGGATAGTAAATGATATGATGAAAAGTGAGACTTTTGATGCCGCTGTTGTAACACATGGCGGAGTTATAATGTCATTGCTTTCTGGAATAGGACTTCCTAAAAAAGCGCCTAACGAATGGATGATAGGCAATGGCAAGGGTTATACTTGTTACCTAAATGCACAGATGTGGATGCGTGATGCTGTAATAGAAGTTGCAGGGCTTGCTCCTCATGGTGTAATAAATCCTTTATTTGAGAATAGCGAGGACGATTAATATATTGATGTATAGAAAAGAGGTATTTGTAAAATGAGGCTATCAAAGTTAATAAAAAGAGATTCCAAACTTTTGTTGACAAATAATTATGGCAAAGGTGTCTTAATAATATTAATTATTTCAATAATAAATTTTATTATTAATTTTGTAGATGGATTAGCATTCAATTTATGTGGATATGATTTAATAAGATTGTCAGAAGATATTTATAATTATTCACAGGAACTGTTTACATCACCAATTCCTTTTATAATTTCATTTGTGGGTTTTATCATTAAGATGTTACTTATTGTGCCTATTATGATAGGAACATTGAATTTCTATTTGAATATAACAGATAAAGAAAATGTAAGTGTATCGGATATATTCAATCCTTATGAAAGCAAACTTTTTGGAAAAAGTATTTTGATGTGGCTGAACTTGGGTATTAAAAGATTATTTATAAGCTTGCTGTTTGTGGCTATACCCATAGCTGTAATATCAGTTGGTGTCTTTATATCTTTACAAGCTGATATGCATCCACTGTTTGCTCCTATGCTTATTATTGTGGGTAGTCTTGTGCTTTTGGTAGCACTGTTTTTAATTGAACTGTTTATGCAAAGATATGCACTTGCTCCAATACTTATTTGCAATAAATATAGTTACGGTGTACACAAAGCGGTTAAAACATCAACTAACTATATGAAACATCATAAAGGTGAGCTTATAGGCTTTAAATTGTCTTATATAGGATATTTAATTCCGTTCATACTTGTAAATATTATGTATTTCTTTACAGAAGAAACAGATTTTGCATTAGTTATGCCAATGAAATTATTGGTATTTGTTGTTACAACTCTTACAGCTTTATTCTTTGTTCCATATTATTTAATGGGTACAACTATGTATAAAAGATATTTGTTTGAGCTAGGTGAACACATATCAAATGCAAACGGTCAAGCGGTACAAGGTACAATAGTTAATGACATAAATCAACAAGATAGTAGTGTTAATGTTGGTAATCTGAATATTCAAGAAAAAAACACAAATAATGAATATTCAAATTCACAAATCAATAATAATAATGTTGAAAATATAAGCAGTGTAAATGCAGAAGATACGGTTATAACAGAGGAAATGAATAATACCAATCAACAAGAAGTTTCAACACAGCCTACAAGTACTGTTATAGAAGCTCTGCAAGTGGAAAGTGAACCAACAGAGCAAGAACAAAAACCGATTGAGAATACAATAGATACAGAAGAAAGTAATACAGAGATCTAAAATAAAGAAATACCACACTATCATAGGATAATGTGGTATTTCTTTATTTTAGATGATTATTTATTAATTTGTTTTAGAGACAAGATTACCTTTGACATAGACTTGTGATACATCATTGTTTTCATTTAGAAATACCAAGTCAGCGTCCATACCGTCTTCGATAAATCCTATTTTGTCATCTACCTCTAAAAGTTTTGCGGGATTTTCTGTTAGAGCAGGTATGATTTCTTCAAGTGGTTTTTCGGTAAAAGCAAGCAAATTCTTTAAGGCACGATTAAGTGTAAGTGTACTTCCGGCTCTGATACCATTACTTGCAAGTTTTGCGTCACCATCTTTTACAACAACATCATTAACGCCCAAATGATAATTTCCGTCAGGTAATCCTGCCGCCATTATGGAATCTGTAATAGCGATTACTTTGTCCATACCTTTAATTTTAGTAAGCAGTCTTACTGTTGCTGGAACTAGGTGTAGTCCGTCACAAATCATTTCGCAATATATGTCTGATTCAAGGACTGCTCCCATAATGGCAGGCTCATGTTGATGAAATAACCGCATTGCATTAAATGTGTGTGTTGCAAGGTCAGCACCGTTTTCTACTGCCTCTATAGCTTGACTGTATGTTGAACCAGAATGTCCTATGCCTACTTTTATTCCCATTTTTTTTGCCTCGGGTATCATTTCGGTTACTCCTAAAACCTCCGGTGAAACTGTAAGATACTTTACTTGTCCCTCTGCTAAGTCTTGATAGTGTTTCAGTAATTCTGTATTGCCTTTTTGCAAAAGATGTTCAGGCATTGCTCCTTTGTATTCAGTGGCAAGGAAAGGTCCTTCTAAGTGTATACCGAGTAAATCTGCAACATTTTGTGGTTTATTTTTTCGGTAATCTTTAAATTGATTTATGCACCAGTCTGTTTGTTCTACTGTATCAGTCAAGATAGAGCATAACCAAGAAGTTGTACCGTTAGATGCAAAAAAATTGCCAATCTTTGCTAAATCATCTGTTGTGGCACTATTGACATCGACTCCCACAGCTCCGTGTGTATGTATATCAATAAATCCGGGAATAATTTTCATACCTTCTGCATTGACTGTTTTTGCATCTTTTGGAATATTCTCGTTACTGCAAATTTTTATTTTTCCGTCTATTATATGAAGTGTAGATTTTTGAAATTTGTGTTTATGGTAAATTTGAGCATTTAAAATATAGAAATCCATTTTAATATTCTCCTTTTAGAATTTAAAGGGGCCACTTGCGATGCAAGTACCCCCTTTTTTGGTAAGTGATTTTATTTAAATTAATTTTGTATTAGCCCAATGCTTCTTTGATTACATCAAACAGAATGTATTTTGAAAGGTCAACAGGCTCTTTGACAGCACCGCCATCAATAAACATTTGTTGTTGACGTTTGTATAGTTCGTCCATAGATTTATCATGGATTTTTGTCTTAATATCTTCTGATGAGAACCATTGTGCGTCAGCTGTTTCTACTTCACAACCCTTAGGATCTTTTGCACATTTCTTAGCATATAGTTCTACAACGTATGGCCAGTTTTCTTCTTTGGCAGCAAACTCCATACCTTTTAGAAGAGCACGGGTAAATTTAACAAGTGTATCTTTGTTTTTCGCTGCATAGCTTGGTAGACAAATCCAGCTTGATAAGTTTACTGCATCAGTAGCAAATTCAAGTTCAACAGCATCTTTACAGTTTTCCATAATTTGGTTTGAGTATGGGTTCCATGCTGTACAAGCGTCAACATTACCTGATACCATAGCAGCAACCATATTTGTAGCATCCATTTCGTAGCCTTTGATATCGTCTCTTGTTAGACCGGCAACTTTTAAAGCACCGTTAAGAGCTGTTTCAGAAGAAGAACCGCCATTGAACGCTATTTTTTTTCCTTTTAGTTTTGGTAGTTCTTCAACAGTTTTTACACCTGAGCTGGGAAGAACGATTATACGGTCTGTGTTATGTACAGATGATGGTAGGAATATTTGTGCTTGACCATTGATACATAGTTTGTGAGCACCATGTCCTATGTATGCTAAGTCTATACTGCCACCTTCCATAGCTGCTATCTCAGAAGGACCGTCTGCAAACTCCCATAGAGTAATATCCAAACTTTCTTCTTCAAAGTATCCTTTATCCATAGCTGTCAAAACGCCCCATAATGAAGCATAGTTTGGCATATAAGCTACATTTACTTTTGTTTTTTCTGGCGGTTTAGGATCTGTTTTTGAAGTTTCTGTACTTGTACTGCCTGATGGGTTTGTTGTTTCTACTGGTGTTTTATTGCCTGAACATGCACCCATTGAGACAACCATACATAGTGTCAGTAACACTGATAAAAATTTTTTCATCTTCTTTTCCTCCAAGTTTGATTTTATTTTTAAACCGAACATTTCGGTTTGTGTTCTTATTTACGAACTTCCAAGAATTCTTGATATACTTCATTCCATATCTCTGTTTTTAGTTCTAAGAAACGAGGATCGGATTTTATTGCCTGTGTACGTGGATAAGGAATATCGATATCAACAATTTTCTTTATTCTACCGGGACGAGCACTCATTATAATAACACGCTGTGCCAAAATGATAGCTTCATCAACATCATGAGTGATAAAGAAACAAGTTTTCTTTTCATGCTCCCATGTATTTAGTAGTTCTGTCTGTAACTGTACACGAGTTTGTGCGTCAAGAGCTCCAAATGGTTCGTCAAGCAGCAAAACTTCAGGATTAACGGCGTAAGCACGAGCGATAGCAACACGTTGACGCATACCGCCTGATAGCTCTTTTGGATAAGCATTTTCAAAGCCTTCAAGTCCAACAGCTTTTATGTATTTACGTGCAATTTGTTCAGCTTCAGCTTTTGGAATTTTCTTAATTTCCAAACCAAACATAACATTTTTAAGTACTGTTCTCCATGGAAATAACGCATATCCTTGGAAAACAACGCCACGTTCAACGCCGGTGCCTTCTATTTTTTTACCGTCAAGATAAACGTCACCACTTGTTGGTTCAAGCAGACCTGCGATTATATTAAGAAGTGTGGATTTACCACAACCGGAAGGACCGACTACGCAAATAAATTCATTTTCTTTTATATCTAAGTTTACACCGTTTAGCGCAACTGTCTTACCGTTACGACCTTCATATTCTTTATAAACATTATCAATTTTTAGTTTAATTAAATTTTCTCCTGCCATCCTGTTAGCTTCCTTTCAATAATATCAACAAATTTAACCAAAATTAAACCAATAATACCCAGTAAAATAATGTACATTAGCATTGGAGGTGCATCGAATGCAGTTGCCAAAGAACGTATTCTCATACCGATACCGTTTTGTGCACCTGTTGACTCAGCAGCAAGTAGTGTTGTTAAAGCAGCACTTAGACCAAGGCGAACAGCTGTAATAATGAATGGAACTGTTGCAGGACAAATAACTTTTACAAAGATGTGGAAGTCATTTGCACCTAAAACCCTAGCAGCTTTAAGTATTGTAGTATCAATATTTTTAATACCTTGATAAATAGTGATACTCATTGTCATAAATGTACAAATCCAAATAAGGATAATTGCTGGTTTAGCACCAACACCAAAAGTTATAACTATTAGAGGTGCATAGCCAAGAGCCGGAATATTACGTATAAAGTTTATCCAAGGTTCAATAATTTTTTGAATAGGGGTATACCATGCCATTAAGAATGCAATAGGCAGAGATGTTGCAAATCCTAAACTAAAACCTGCAAATACACACAGTAAACTATTTGAGATATCTGCCCAAAAAGCACCTCTGTCAATCATTGTTTTGACTGCCGGAATAACTTTGTCTACAAAAGGAAAACTTCTATGTGTTTTAGATCCAATAGATAACAAATACCATAAAACTAATGCGGCACCAAGGGAAATTAAAAGCCAAACTTTATTACTTATTACTAACCCTTTCTTCTTTTTTTTCATAAATACAACTCCTTTACATTTTGGGCAACTGTTCTTTTTTAATTATAATTTATAATTAAATAGACTGAACCCCACCTAACGTTAAGGTGAGTATAACAGAAATTTTATAAGATTTCAATAACAAAATTAACATTTTTTGAAAATTCATACAGTTAATACAAATAATATATAAAATTTTTATATAAAATAACTACATAGAAAATAGTTGACCTTTATTATATTTAATTATAAAATATAATTAAATCAAATTGTAGAGGAGATGTATGGAAAAAATGAAAATAAGAGTTAATATAGATAATCAAAACAGCACTTTGATATTTGCGGGTAATGAGTTGATTAAGCACTTGGATATGTTGAAAATTAAGAATGAAAAAGACTATTGTGTATCGCTTAAAATTAATAATATTGATAGTCCAAAGCGCTGTATGGATAGTTTTTGCTATGAGTTCAAAAAAAAAGAAGGCTTTATAATAGGTAGTAATTCTCGTAGTGTCTTACTGGGTGTATATGATTATTTAAGAAAAATAGGTTTTGTATTTTTGGCTCCCGGAAAAAGCGGTACATTTATTCCGAATATTTCTTCGTTAAATAATTTGTTATGTGAAAGAATAACTAAAACAGCAAGTTTTAAACATCGTGGTGTTTGCATAGAGGGTGCCAATTCATTGGAAAATGTTTTGGATTTTATTGATTGGTTACCAAAGAATGGCTATAATTCTTTTTTTGTACAGTTTAAAAAACCTGATGTATTTTTTGAGCGTTGGTATAATCATAAATTTAATTCAACTTTGTCAAAAGAAAATAAAACACATGATGATTTTGACCAAATGGAAAGGTTGGTAACCGAGGCTATGCTATTGCGTGATTTAATTAATCATAGAGTTGGACATGGTTGGACAGCTGAGGTACTGGGTTATGCAAATACAGGTTGGCATATTGAAGAAGATAATTTATCTGATGCAAATAAAGAACTGATTGCCGAAGTTTCAGGTAAAAGGGAACTTTGGGAAGGCGTGCCAACGAATACAAATTTGTGTTATTCCAACCCAAACGCAAGAAAGCTTTTGCTAAAACAGGTTGTTGATTATGCAAGAGAACATAAAAGCGTTAATTATCTTCATTTTTGGCTTGCCGATGAGTATAACAATGTGTGCGAATGTGAAAAATGCAAACAGACTACACTATCAGACCAATATGTAGAAATTTTAAATGAATTAGATGAATGTTTGACCGCAGAAAATTTAGATACAAAAATTGTATTTTTACTATATCAAGAGTTACTTTATGCCCCATTAAAGAGTAAACTTAACAATCCAAATCGTTTTTGTTTAATGTTTGCACCAATTAGCAGAACTTTTGAAAAATCATACCCTAAAAATAATTTTGAAGTGGAATTAAAACCTTACATAAGAAATAAAATTAAGTTACCTGAGACAGTAGAAGAAAACCTTACTCATTATTTTAATTGGAAAAAAATATATGACGGAGATAGTTTCTTTTATGATTATCCACTTGGTCGTGCCCATTATGGCGACTTTGGTTATATGAAAACAGCCAAGGTTATATATGATGATATTCATACATTAAAGACATTAAAATCAAATGGCTATATGAGTTGTCAAGAACTTAGAATAATGACACCGACAGGTTTTCCGAATTTTGTTATGGGACAGGCGTTGCTTGATACAAGTATCAAGTATGAAGAATTAAAGGACACCTATTTTTCCGCAATGTTCGGTGACGGATATAAACAAGTTATTGAATATTTAGAGCAACTCTCTGATTTAAGTGATACAGATTATTTTAATGGACATGGAGCAAGAAAGCAACCTGATAAAAAAGTACGTTTTCTACATATTGCACAGACAGCTATGGCATTTTTAATGGACATAGATGAACTTCATCAAGAAGACTCACAATATACTAAAAATTGGGATTTTTTAAAATTTCATGGTCGCTATTGTATTTTGCTATCATTTGCATTAGCTGCTTTGTGCGAGGGAGATAAGGTTGCTGCTGATACTCATTTTCGTGAGTTTTGTGAGTATATTAAGGAAAATGAATTAAAAGTTCAGCCATGGCTAGATGTTTATAGAGTAATAGAAGTTGCTACTAAATATACGGGATTTTCACAAATTTAGTATATATAGAGAGGTAAAATAATGTATAAATCAAAAGTAAATAAATCTTCCAATTATGAAATAATATTAGAATGTATTTACAGAAATCCGGGAATATCGCGTAAAGAAATAAGTGATATTACAGGGATTACTCCTGCGACTGTAACTACAACAGTATCTATTATGACAAAAGAGGGGATTATCAGTGAATTGGGAGAAGTAAAAGAAGATAATGGAAATATCGGACGAAGTCGTATAGCACTAGATATTTTTGCTGATTATGGATATACAATAGGTGTGGAATGTACATTAAATGCTTTATCTATTTGTATAGCAAATTTACATGGAAATATTATAGATTCAAATATTATTCCATACACACCTGAAATTGAAACGAATATTACAGAATTGATAGTTGAAAATATACAGAATTGTATTGAAAAGCTAAATTTCGATAATAAGAGGATTTTGGGGATAGGCATAGCACTTCCAGGACATATTGATAAAGCAGGTCGCAACGTAGTAAGCAGTAATGAGAAATGGAAAAATTTTGATGCTCAAAAAATACGAGAAAAATTTTCTTTTCCTGTGGTTTTTGAAAATAATGTTCGTTGTATGGCGGTAGCGGAATATTTACATAAACCACAGAATACACCATCAAGTTTTGCGTTGTTTCATATCGGAAAAGGTATGTTTTGTGCTAATGTTACGGAAGATGGACTTTATATTGGTTCCACTTATGGTTCGGGAGAGATAGGTCATACTATTGTTGTTCCGAATGGAAAACGTTGTGAATGTGGCAAAGACGGTTGTCTTCAAACAGTTGCATCTGACATTGCATTATTGGAAAGTGCAAAGTTTATATTTGAGAATAATACGACTTCATTATTGCATATTTTTGCAAAATCTTCAAATGAAATTACACTTGAACATATAACATCAGCATATGTGCTTGGAGATCCGGCAATTCGACAACTTATCAAACAAACATTAAAATATATTTGTATATCTATATTGAATATTGCAATTCTTATGAATCCGCAAAAATTATTTATTCACGGAAATTTATTTAATAATATAGATTTACAAAAAGATTTTTTGGAAATGGTTCATAAACAATTTGATTTTACAAAAAATAATTATCGCTTGGGTACAGTGGAAATTTTACCTTGCGGAGAAATGGACGGTGCTTTGGGTGGAGCATCACTTGCAATATTAAAATGTGTTATACACGCATAATATTATGCAAAATATGTCGAATAATAACAAAAGCTCAATTCGTTTTTTAGTGAATTGAGCTTTAAATTATATTTAATTTAATATTATAACAAAACAGTAGCAACCAACTTGCTATATAAGATTAGTATATAAATATATTGCCATTTTAAAATTTAATATAGAAATTTTTATTAAATTACAATACAAGAGACGGAGCGGTGTATATACGAGATGTAAGTTCATTATCAAGCATATAAAGAGATTTTGGATCACCACCAAAAAGATCCCATCTCTTAATTAAATCTTCAGCATTTTTTTCTTCTTCTCCCTGCTCCTTAACAAACCAGTCAAGAAATTGCATAGTGCGAAAGTCTTTTTCTTCAAAAGCAGTATTATAAATATCATGAATAAGTCTGGTAACATACTTCTCATGTTCCATAGTAGCTTCCAGTAGCTGGCGTGGATTTTCAAAATTTTGCTTAGGACATTCAATGGTTTGCAAAGAAGGACGGCCACCATTATTTTGCAGATATTTGAGAAACAGCATAGCATGATCTCGCTCCTCTTGCACCTGAACATTGTACCAGTTGGCAAAGCCTGTTAGTCCGGTATCTTCAAACCAAGTTGAAAAACCAAGATAAAGATAGGCAGAGTAAAATTCTCGGTTGATTTGTGTGTTAATTAGTTCCGTAATTTTATCGTTGAGCATGAAAAAAAGCTCCTTTCTTTTATATAAATATTGAATTGTATTATAGCTTAAAAATGATGAATTTGCAAGGAATTGCAAATGAAAATTTTTCTAATTTTTTAAAATCATTTTAATAATAAAGCATAGCGTTATATGGCGAAGTATTTACATTGGTATCAATCTTTTCATATAGTATTTTCCAAAAGTTTTTTTCTTTCTTTCCAGTCGGGTAGCATAGTTTGTAAGAGGGTATAAAAGTTTTTTGAATGATTTGAATGTACAAAATGACAAAATTCATGTATAAAGACATATTCTATACAGTTTCTTGGTGCTTCAATTAATTTTGAATTTATATTAATCACACACTTATCAACTTGACATGAACCCCAACGTTTACTCATATTACGGATTTTTATTGTTGGAAACGATACTCCGTTTTTAACAAAATTTTTATAAACTTCACTTGCTATCTCGTTATATATTCGTTCTGTTTCTGATTTTGTCCATTTGGCTATCATTCTTTGTTTTCTTTTTAAATTATTTTTGTTGCGTACTTTTAAATAGAGATATACTCCGTCTCTAAATACTTCTTCATTATTATCTTCAATTACTTTTAACTGTAAATCGCTACCCAATATCCTAAAATTTTCACCACTGATATAGCGTTTTGGTTTTTGCTTAATTTCATGTGAATTTTCATATTGTTTAACAGATGAAAATATATAATCTTTTTTTGAAATTACAAAAGCATCTATTTTGGATATATCGGCATATTGTGGTGCTGATACATTAATACTGCTGTTTGATTTTATGCGTAAGTTAATATTTTTTACATTCTTTAAGGTTAGATTATAGTTAATTGCGTTATCTCCAACCCAAACAGTTCTAAGCATTAAAACCTCCTTAGTGCAACAGTCTTTACATTTTCTATTATCATATCAATAGTATCGAAAGACAGCTTTAAGCCTTTTTCTTTTTCGTACATATAAAATAAATCGTCTATATCCTGAGCTAGTTTGTCGTGAATAGATTTGTTGTCTGTCCAATCTACCATACTGTGTCTTGCGACAATATCGGTAATTTGAATTGATATATCAGCAATGCTGTCAGTTGACAGCTGTTCTGAGAGTATTGCACCTATAACACCGTAAAATGCCTGTGCGTGTATATTCCCCTTTATTTTTTCAGGATAAGTGACAGTACTTTTTCCATCTGCATAGTCTTGCATAATTTCTTTCATTTTAACAAGATATTCCGCATCATTAATTACCCTGTCTTTATACTCCTGTAAAGCGGACTTTATCCGTTTTGAAAAGCTGTCATAATATGCTGGATTTTTGTCATATTTTTCGCTGATACTCTTTGTCATTCGGCTTTGAATAGCGTCTGCTTGGGCTTTTTTAGAGACAAGTTCATCAAGCTCTTTTTCAAAATCGTCTTTATTGAGTATATCAATAGGGTTTGTTATTTTTTTGAGTCCTGCTATTGACAAATGCGTATCCAATAAATTTTGCATTAAAGGTTCATATTCGCTGTTGTCTATTGCGTCAAAATATCTTATTTTCACATTACGGCGGAGCTTTTGCCAAAATACAAATGATTTTTTGTATTTTTCCAAATCAGTTCGTTCAACTGCGTTATATGCTGATTGAGAATTTAAAACAATATTAAGATTTCTGCCGAAAATACAGAGATAGTTATAAAAGTCTTCTCTTTTTTTGTTATCAGCAAGATATGTTTCGAGTTCTTCCTCATCGTCCTTGTTTTTAACAGAAATAAATAATTCGATTATGCGTGAATAACTTTCTCTCAACGCTCCGACAGCAGAAACAACATCGGTTATAGTGCCTTTTAAGTCCTCCGAATCAAAGTTTTCAAGACCTGCGCCACTGTACATATTCATAGCTGTATCAAGTTTTTCGATAAGTCCTCGATAATCTACAATCAAGCCATATTCTTTGCCGTCCATTAAACGGTTTGTTCTCGCTATCGCTTGTAGCAATCCGTGTTCTTTTAACTCCTTGTCAATATACAATACCTGACACAAAGGCGCGTCAAAACCTGTCAAAAGCTTTGAACATACTATCAAAATATCTATTTCACCGTCTATAAAGTCGCTCTTGATTTTATCTTCATAGGTATCGGCGTCACCGTACAATTTCATCATTTTACCCCAGTATGCTTTAACTTGGTCATCGGTAGACTCATCAACATCAGTGTCACCTTCTCGTATATCGGGCGGAGAAATAACGACAGCGCAATTTAAGTCCCCCATTTGTTCAAAAGCCCTTAAATAGCGTATAGCGTCCTTTTTGTAATTAGTTGCAAGCATTGCTTTAAATCCTGTATCTTTCAATGACTCGTTAAAGTGTCTGTTAATATCCAAAGCTATCCGCTTAATTCTTGCGTCGGTTGAGGTCAATCGTTTGATACTGCTCCACTTGTTTTTTAAATCCAGTTTTTGCTTTTCCGTAAGTTTTTTTGTTGTTTCATTAAACCACAGGTCAATATTTTCTTCATCAACCTTTTGTTCAACAAATCTGCCCTCGTAAATAAGCGGTAATATTGCCTTGTCGTCTACACCGTCTTTTATTGTATACTTATGAATTAATTTACCAAATTTTGTCATTGTGTTTTTTTCTTTTTTCATAAGCGGTGTGCCTGTAAAACCAATATAGCAAGCATTTGGGAATACGTTTCTCATTTTTGTGGCAAGTTCGCCGTAGTTGGAACGGTGGCTCTCGTCGACCAAGATAAAAATATTTCTGTCTTCTGCTTTCAGTCCACTGCTTTCAACTGTATTGAATTTATTTATTATAGATGTTATTATATCAGCCTTGTTGTTTTTTATAAGCTCTGTCAAATGCTTTCCGCTTGTGGCGCGGGCGGGATTTAGTCCGGTATGGGCAAAGGTTTTTGCTATCTGTTTGTCAAGTTCTTTTCTGTCGGTTACTATCGCCACCTTTGGGTTAAACTGTGACAGTTCCATTAATATATATTTTGCAAGCATTACCATTGTCAGCGATTTACCGCTGCCCTGTGTGTGCCAGACAATACCGCTCTGTCTGTTTCCATAGCTGTCATTTTGATTAATTGTTTTAATAATTTCTTTAATTGCAAAGTATTGTTGATAACGGCAAATTTTTTTGATATTGGCGTCAAAAAGCACAAAATATTTTGTAAGCTCCAAAAGTCTTTCTTTTGCGAATAGCGAAATAATGTTTTTGTCTTGAACAGTGGGTATTCTGTCGGTGACACATTTGGCAAGCATATTATTCAAAAATACTTCGTCTTGCTCTTTCCAAACGCACCAAAATTTTTTGGGCGTATTTGTTGTAGCGTATTTTACATTATTTTTATTTGTTGACATCAGCACTTGCGCAAATTTAAAAAGTTGCGGTATATACTCAGGCTTTTGGTTTCGTATGCACTGTTCAATACCCTGTTCTACTGATACATCAGCCTTTTTGCACTCAATAATCGCAAACGGTATACCGTTAATAAACAAAACAATATCGGGTCGGAAGTTGTGCTGTTTATCCACACTTTCCACTTGATATTCTTCTGTAACGTGGAAAACGTTATTTTCTGTCTTGTTCCAATCTATAAATTTTAGGTTAAAGCTCTGTATATTACCACTGCCGACAATTTCGGGGTAACTTTTTCCATAGAGCAGTGCGTTATATATTTTTTCGCTTGTTTTAACAAGACCGTCTGTCAGTGGTTCGTCAATATCCTCTATCGCTTTTTCTATATTTGCGGAAGAAAATTCACATTCTACGCCGCCATAGTTAAATTTATTCAGTTTTTTCAGTTGCTCCCTTAACACGCCTTTTAAAACAACGTTATAAGCTGAACCACGTTGTATGGAGCAGTCTTGCGGTGAAATATATGTATAACCCAACTTTTGAAGTACGTCTATCGCCGGTCTTTGGCTTATATTCACTTCCGAAAATATATCTTTATTCATAAAAAAACTCCCTTATATAACACAAACAAGCGAAACCGTAAAGATCCGCTTTTTTGTGTTGTTCTATATTTTTACTCTTACAATGCCTGTAAGCAATAATTGCATTAACGCTTTTTTCCTTTGTTTTTCCTGTTCCAGTTCTTCTTGCAATAGTTCTATTTCCCTGTCGGCAGTGGAAAGAATTTCGGCTATTGCGGTTTGTTCCGCTACTGGTGGAAAATTGATTTTTATTTTCGCCATTGTATTATTCATTAATTTAGGATTACCAACATATGAAACATATTTTTTAGTTATGGAATTTAAAATTTCAGCCATACATTTATTACAATACCCTTTTTCATTTAATAAAACACCACAAACATTAGTACAATAAAATTTTCCTTTACGATAAGTAACAAATCCAGCATTCGCTCCATCAGTTGTCCAAGTAATTGCATTTTCATAAAGGTAATTATTATAAAAACCCATTAACCCATTTTGTTTAGTTTGAGACGAATATACAGGATATTTATAATTGTTGTTTAGTTTATTTACAATTAATGCAGTCGATAAAACATTTCCACGAGTTATTTTATAAATATCTACAATTTTTTTTATTTCCCACTTCTCAGTAAACCCTTTCAGTCTCTTTTTTCCTGTCAATAGGTTTTGCATAAGATATTTTTTTTGCTTTTGTTTTTCGGCAATCAGTTTTTCTTTTAACTCTATTACCTTGTCTTGTGTTGACAGTATATCTGCTATTTTTTGTTGTTGGGGGAGTGGGGGGATAATTATAAAAGTATTGCGTATAGAAGATTTTGAAATTGATGTTACTTTTGTACCTGTTGCTAATGGTAATAATTGATTATGATATAAAGTAAAATTGCAAAAATAACCTAACCATTTTGAATCAAAATTTTTATTTGGTCTACACGGTATAGTATGTAAACCAGATACAATTTTTTTATCACATATATTTAATAATTCGACTGCTTTACCAACTGTATAATCTTCGGCAGTATCTGAAAATATTATATCTCCATTTTTTAATATCATATCATCTCTTACTATATTTTCTTCATTAATAAATGGTATTTTATCATTCAGACAATTTATAGTTTCTTTATATTTTATAAGTATATCTCCATAATGAATATTATAATAATCTCCTTTAATATCATTCATTTCACTACGAGAAAAAGTATTATTTGCAATAATAGTAAAAATATTATTAAATTTTTTTATATCCCACTCAATAGGTACAATACCTATTTTTGTCTTTTTATAGCCTTGCGGGACTTCACCACGTTGTATTTGTTCTATACGGTTTTTAATTTCGGTTGTCATTTTTTCACTTCTTTCATTTTTTCTTTAATATCATTTATCAAAAAAGCCATTATTAGGTTACCTTTTTTAGTTTTTTTTATACCTAAATCTTTTCTCATTTCATTCACAATATCTTCCATTAAATGTATATTTTCTGTTACCGAATTAGGATTGATTGCATTTCCACGAAACTGTACCCATTTATTAACAACATTTGATGAACCCCATAATGTAATTTTCTTTGAAAATTTGAATATATCTTCTAACATTTCTTTTTCTGTATATGTAGTTATTCTTTTTTATAATCAATATATTTTCCTAATATTGAAACAATAATTGAAATGCTACCAGTTATTAGTGCAACTATTATAACAGCATCTAAACTGGAAAGTGTTTTAATAATAGAGACAATAAAATTAAAAATAAATTTTATAAAATAAACTAAAAATATTATTATTACTATAGGTTTACAATATAAGTGCAACACTAAAAAATAATGACTCATAAAAGGAAAA
>JAHHTR010000032.1 GCA_020024515.1 Angelakisella sp. | reverse complement strand
ACATAAAAAAAGAAAAAGTCCGATATTATCAGACTTTTTCGACAGACTGATACCTTGATATGTTATAAGCATATCAAGGTATTTTTTTATAACTTTTAAAAATATAACCACACCTTATTGACTTTATAAAATTTAAATGTATACTAAGTTATAAATAAAATTTAATCAAAAGAAAGGGAATTGGATATGTGGCTTAAAAAATTACCTAAAATAGAATTACATTGTCATTTAGATGGTTCTATTCCTGTTTCCACACTAAAAAAATTATGTTATATGGAAAATATATCTATTCCGGAAAATGAAGATGATTTTCGAAAATTAATAGAAGTAAATGATGACTGTAAAAGTTTGTCGGAATATTTAAAAGCATTTGATTTACCATTAAAATGTTTAAAAACAGAAAAAGCATTTTTTATTGCAAGTTATGAAACTGCTGTACAGGCTTCCAAAGAGGGTGTTAGATATTTAGAATTAAGATTTTCGCCGCTATTATCGGAACATCAAAATCTATCATCGGAAAAAATTATCGAGGCATGTATTTCGGGACTAAAAAAGGCGTATACAGAAACAGGAATTACTACAAATCTTATTTTATGCGGAATGCGTCATTTTAGCGAAAAAGAAAATCTACGAATTTTAGAATTAGCAAAAAAATATTTGAATATAGGTGTTTGCGGCGTTGACCTTGCCGGAGATGAGGTAGCATTTAACAATGAACTTTTTGAAGAATATTGCAGAAAGGCGTATCTCCAAAAAATTCCATTTACCATACACTCAGGTGAATGTGGCAGAAAAAAAAATATTGAACTGGCTATTAAATATGGTGCTAAACGAATAGGTCATGGAATTGCTATGCGAGGGGATAAAGAATTACAAAAAGAAGTAATTAAAAATGGAATAAGCATAGAAATGTGTCCTAGCAGTAATCTTCAAACAAAAGCAGTATTAAATTGGAATGAATATCCATTTAATGAATTTTTTGAACATGGCGTAAATATTTCAATAAATACAGACAATAGAACTGTTACCAATACATCAATAATAAAAGAATTAAAAATATTGCAAAAATATTTTAATCTTTCAAAATCAGATATAGTGGCATTAATGGAACAATCATTAAAAGTTTCATTTGCTAACTCAGAGATAAAGAAAACGATAATGAATGAAATTGAAGAATGGAAAAAAGAGTTTATCTAAACTTCTAAATAGTATGTGTATTTATAAATTGATTGCTGTGTATATTGCATATCTAAAAAGCATATAGTATAATACTAATATAAATTTAAAAATTATATTAGGAGGAAATATATGACATATACATTTAAGCCAACCGGCGTATGTTCAAGAGAAATAAATTTTGAGGTAGAGAACGGAACTATCAAAAGTATGTCTTTCACAGGTGGCTGTAACGGTAACTTAAAAGGTATCTCTGCACTTGCAATAGGAATGCCTGTTGAAGATGTTATTGCACGTTTGGAAGGAATTACTTGCGGAAGTAAAGAGACCTCATGTCCAGACCAACTTGCAAAAGCACTGAAAGAACTTGTTGTAAATGCTTAATATTAAAGCTTAAAATTATACATATTAATATTTTATAATATAAACATAGTAATGTAAAAAAAGGGGTTGTAATTATGGAAGATGATGTAAAAATTTATAAATCTGAAAATACAACTGTTTCAAATGATATTATCAATAGTGAAGATTCCGCAAAAGCTTTTTTGACTCACAAAGATAATGGAAATATTGATAAGACAAATGAAATGGGGAAGCTTCTTGCAAACTGCTTTTTGAACACTGCAAAACGTTTCAAAAATGATGAGTATAAAAGGCAAAAATTAACTCTTATATCATTTTTGATGTGTGATGAACTTGAACTTAATATTACTGATGAAATTTTACAAAAATCTGCTCTTGGCAGCTTCAAAAAAGCTCTTTTAGAAGAAGATAAAGAAATATCCGATATTATAACAGATAACGTTGCATACACACTGTATATTATGGAAGACAGAAAGCAAGCCGGACATATTGGTAAAATATATTCAGAACTTTGTGTAAACGAAGAAAACGAAAAATTAATAGAATGCGGTAATAATCTTGAAGATGAATATCGCTCACTTTTCACTGACATTATTACAAGCTATACTTTTAAATCAATATAATTACATTTTTAAACAGACTTTTTCTTTTTTTACAAAATAAGAAAGGTCTGTTTTTTTATTAAACTACAAAATTATAGAAAGGTTTTATAATAAATGAACGGAAAATTTTATGGTGTAAGTGTTGGTCCGGGAGATCCACAACTAATGACAATCAAAGCTGTTAAAACAATCGAAAAATGTAATATAATAGCGACACCAATAACCAATAACAAAAAAATGCTTGCCTTTAATATAGCAAGCCAAATAGTAGATATGTCACAAAAAACCATTCTGCCACTAAACTTTTTGATGACACGCGATACACAAAAGCTTAACGAAAGTCACAATAATATTGCTGATACTATTGCACAATATCTTATTAACGCTCAAGATGTGGCAATGCTAAATCTTGGAGATATATCGGTATATTCCACATTTGCATACATTATGGAAATATTAACAGAACGTGGCTTTGAGTGTGAAATGATTTCCGGTGTAACAAGCTTTTGTGCTGTTGCCGCAAAACTTAATACAAGCCTTACAACTATGCACAAACCAATACACATACTACCGGCAAGCAATATCAGTGATGCACTTTCTTTCAAAGGTACAAAAGTTATTATGAAAAGTGGAAAACAGCTGAAAAATATAATAGATGAAATAAAAAAATATGGGTTACAAGGCAAGACAATGGCTGTACAAAACTGTGGCTTGCCTGACGAAAAAATTTATAAAGATATAGAAAATATTGACTTAAATTCATCTTACTTTACTACAATCATTATAAAGGACTGATAAAAATTAATAACATTACAATTAATATAGAGAATCCATATAACATATATGTTCATAAAAATTATATAGATAAAATCGGCAAATATATAAAAGAACTAGGATACAAAACAGCCGTTATTATAACAGATGATATAGTTATGCAAAAGTACTGTAATACAGTAAATGAGAGTATAAAAAAAGAAGGCATAACAACTGTAATTTATGTTATGCCAAATGGTGAAAACTCAAAAACTTTCGATGAGAGCATAAAGATAATAAAATTTTTGGCACAGAACAATATTAACAGAAATGATGTAGTTATTGCTCTGGGTGGCGGTGTCGTTGGTGATATTACAGGCTTTGCAACAGGTATCTATAAACGTGGTACGCCTTTTATTCAAGTTCCAACCACACTAATGGCTATGGTAGATGCCTCAATCGGTGGCAAAACCGCAATAAATATTGATATGGGTAAAAACTTAGTTGGTGTATTTCATCAACCTAAATTTGTTTTTTGTGATACAGATATTATTGATAATTTACCGCAAGATATTTTTTGCGAAGGAATAACAGAAGTAATAAAATACGGTATTATAGAAAAAAACAATATAATAACAAAACTTTTAGAGAATAATGTAAATATCTATGATATTATTACAGAATGTATTAGAATTAAGGCTAAATATGTAGAATGTGATGAGTTCGATGTGGGTGTAAGACAAAAATTAAACTTCGGACACACAATAGCACATGCCATTGAACAATTTACAAATCACAGTATCTCCCATGGCAAAGCTGTCGGAATAGGACTGGCATACGAAACACTGTTCGCTGAAAAATATTTTGGTCTTGATAACTCTATAAGCAACACTGTTATTAAAACTTTGCAAAAATACAATATTGATTATTCCTTGCAAAATATATGCGTCAAAAAAGATATTAACACATTGATAAACTTTATGAGTAATGATAAAAAGAATAATGACAGCAATATAACTTTTATATTACCAAAAGAAATAGGCAATACCGATATATATAAAATACCTGTTGATACTGTATGTAAAATACTAAGTGAAATTATATAAAGTAATAAAATTACTCTTATTATGTCGAACTAATAATTTGATTATACTATGCTATTGTGCTACACTTATTTTATTAATATAAAACTAGATAATTGAGGTGAATTATTATGCTTCAACTAATACTTGGTACTGCCGGCACAGGCAAAACCACAACAATGCTTAATACTGCCATTGAATATGCAAAAGACGAAAAAGAATGTTTGATAATAGTGCCTGAACAATTTTCTTTTGCCATTGAGCAAAAATTACTTGATTTTACAAATGGGTTACAGACTGACAAAATAACTGTCTTGTCTTTTAACAGACTATGCGAAAATATCTTTAATATATATGGTGGAGTATGTGGTAAATCGCTAAATGACACAGCAAAATTAATACTTATGAAACTAAGTCTGCAACAAGTTAAAGACGAATTTTGTGTATATGGTGAACTGCAAGACAAAAACAGCTTTATAACCACAATGACAAATACAATTGATGAGCTGAAAGCCTGCGGCACATATCCGAACGAGATAGAAAAAGTAATAAGCCAAACAAATGATGAACAGCTTGCAAAAAAATTATCTGATATAAAACTACTTTACAGTGTATATCAATCAATGATAGAACAAAACTACAAAGATCCGCTTGATGACCTATCTCGTGCCATTAAACTTGATGAAATAAATGATTTCTTCAAGGGCAAAAATATTTTTATAGATAGCTTTGATTATTTTAGTCCTCCGCAAAAGAGAATGCTTGAAATAATGATTAACAGTAGTGACGATGTCTATCTGTCACTATGCAGTGATAATATTAACATCAACGATTTTGATATATTTTTGCTGATGAAACAGACAGCCAAATGGTTTATAGAGACAGGCAAAAAAGCTCTGCAAACAGTAAAAGTTCCAATTATATTAAATGAAAATTACAGAGCAAAGAGCCAACAACTTAAAAGCATAGGCGAGATGCTTAAAGGTACAAAAATTACAAAAACAACAAGTGATGATATCAGTATAAATATAACTGAATGTGAAAATGTTTATGATGAATTAATGTACATAGCTTCCGAAATCAAAAGACTTGTGCGCAAAGAAAATTACAGATATAAGGACATTGCGCTAATTACAAGAAACCTTGATGACAATTCCGCAATACTCGAAACTGTATTTAAAATATATGATATACCTGTATTTTTCTCAAAAAAAGAAAAGGTTACTTCTCAACCGCTTTTCTCTTGCGTCAAAACGATAGCCGAAATCGTCAGCAAAGGATTTACTACCGAAGGCATTCTGCGACTTGCAAGAAACCCCGCGCTTAATATTTCACAAAATGAATATTCTAATTTTGAAAACTACTGTTATATATGGAACATTAACGGCAGACAATTAAAATTACCATTTCTTAATTCACCAAAAGGTTTACAGAGCGAATTATCCGAAGAAGATGCTGAAACACTCTTATCCATTGAAAATACACGTAAAAAAATAATTGAACCTCTACAAGAGTTTTTAAACGAAATTAAGATAAGTGACGGTATTTCTTTTACAGAGGCTGTATTTAACTATATTACAAATATATCACTCATAGAAAACATAAGTAATTACTACTATAATATCCATAATCAAAATACAGAAGATAAGTATTACAAAGAGGCAATACAAAATTCAGCCAATATGTATAACTTACTTATGGATATTTTGGATTTATTCAGTGATATTATCGGCAAAACATATCTTGATAAAAAAGAACTTTGCGAAATATTTATAAATGCCATAGATACACTTGAAGTGGGCAATATACCTAATACCCTTGACTGTGTTGTTGCAGGCAGCGCGGATATCTCTCGTTTTGATTCACCGAAAATTACTTTTGCCTTTGGTCTAAACAGTGGTATTTTTCCACAAAAGCTATCATATAAAGGTGTATTTACAAAAAATGAACAAGATGAACTTATAAATATGGGGATAGAAATAAATCTTAATCCTTTTCAAAAGGCTATTATCGAAAAAATGTACCTATATACAGCCATAACCTCACCACAGGAAAAACTATACCTAAGCTACTGTTTATCGACACTGACAGGAACAACACTTGAACCATCACTGATTATTGAACAAACACAAAAAACTCTTAGAATTAAGAAAATAAATTCCGATAAAATATCATCAACACACTATGTATATGATATTTTCACTCTTAGAAATCAATATGTTAAATTAAAGAGCCGACAAATTGACTGTTATACAGAACTGTATATGTTGCAAAAACTTAATGACAAAAAATTTATTGACTCTGTTGAAGATATTTTTAATGAAAAACTAGCACAAAATATCTTGCCGGAAACAGCAAAAAGACTAATCGGCAATGAAATGAACCTTTCACCGACAAAAATAGAAAAATTTTATACTTGCCCATTTATGTTTTTCACAGAAAATATGCTGAAAATAAAAAAACGTGAAAAGGCAGAGTATAATCCATTAATAACCGGTAATGCCATGCACTTTGTACTGGATAAAATAATAAATGATATAGGATATAAAAATATTATAGATTTGAATGAAACTCGCCTAAAAGAAAAAATCATAGATTCTCTTACTGACTATATAAAATCTATAACCACAAAGGATTCAATAGAGGACACTCGTTTTAATTACAATGTAGAAAGACTGTCAAATATGTTGTATATAATAATTGAGCGTATTGGACGTGAGTTTAAAGAAAGTGACTTTGTGCCTGTCGGAACAGAAGTAAAAGTTGCTAAATTCTGTAAAATAGAGCCTATTTCCGTAAATATTGACGGCACAATAATAAACGTAAACGGCAGTATCGACAGAATAGATATTGCGAAAATAGACGGTAAAAATTACGCACGTGTAACAGACTATAAATCAGGCGATAAAACATTTTCCCTCAATGAAGTTTTCTATGGCCTAAATATGCAAATGCTCATATATCTTTTTGCACTGTGCGATGACCAAAAGAATCCTTATGGTGAACTAAAACCCGCAGGTATTCTCTATTCGCCGATTAATGTAAAGCCAATAGACAGTATTAATGATTTAGATGATGTGTCAAGCAAAGCTGTTATGGATAAAAATCTTCTTCCAAATGGTCTGATTGTAAACGATATACTTATATTAAATGCTATGGAGCATGGTATTGGCGGTAAATTTATTCCCGTATCACTAAACAAAAACGGTACACCCAAAAAAACAAATACAACTATTTCAAAAAAGGCACTAGATTATGTAAAAGAGGCAGTATACGAAAAAATAGAAACTATGGGTAAAAATATACTTGATGGGAATATCCTACCTAATCCAATAAAGAAAAATATGAGATTTGCCTGTGACTACTGTCCAAATGCTGTTTTATGCAAAAATAAATACAAAAAAGTATATAAAGATATTACATATACAAATGCCGAAATGGAAATTATACAATCATTAGATGACAACGAAGAAGAAAACAGTTAAATTTTTATGAGAGGAGGCATTTGTTTATATGGCAAATATGAAATGGACCAATGAACAACTGAATGCTATATATGGAAATGGCGGAGACATACTTGTATCTGCGGCGGCAGGTAGTGGCAAAACCGCTGTACTTACCGAAAGAGTTATAGAAAAAATAACCGATGAAGAAAACCCTGTAAATATTGATACTCTTTTAATCGTTACATTTACAAATGCGGCAGCCGAAGAAATGAAACAACGTATACAAAAAAAATTATGGGACTTGATAGAAAAAAATACAGCTGACCAAAATTTGCAAAAACAACTATTACTTGTAGACTCTGCTCCGATAAGCACAATACACTCATTTTGCATACAGCTTTTACGTTCAAATTTTCACACACTTGGACTAAGCGCGGAATTCAGCATAGGTGACGAAAAAGATTTGACTGTTATGCAAAAAAAACTTATCAAAGAACTTTTGGAAAATTATTATGAAGAAAAAAATGATGACTTTTTGCAACTGATAGAACTTTTGGCAGCATCAAAAAACGACCGAAAAATCGAAGAAATAATACTGAATTTCTATAAATTTTTACGCAACCACCCATTCTATAATAATTGGTTAAAAGCTGCTGAACGCAACTATTCATCAGAAATAGTATTGGAAAATACAGACTGGTACAAAATTATAATGAACTATGTAACAGATGCACTGAATTACTGTAAAGAACTCGTTACATACACAGATGAACTTTGCTCAACCGACAGTGACCTCTACTCATTTTATGAAAAGACACTGAAAAGCGATATAACACTTATTGACAATATTATTCTTGAATTAAATAAGAATGATTGGGACAAAATACAAAAAGCCATAAATAATGCGAATTTTGCGAGACTCAATCGTACAAAAGATTATGAAGACGAAGAATTTAAGAAAAAAATTTCAGATTTGCGTAGTGAGACAAAAGCTACCATTAAAACACTGAAAGAAAAAATATTTATTATTACAAAAGATACATATAAAAATGACAATGTATATCTTGAACCACTTGTAAAAATTCTATTTAGAATGGTTATGGATTTTGACAAAATGTATTCAAAGGCAAAACTTGAAAAAAATCAGCTTGATTTTAATGACCTTGAACACTATACACTCAAGCTTCTGTATACTCAAACACAAGATGGCTATATTCTTACCGAAGAATCAAAACACCTAAAAAAACAATACAGCGAAGTACTTATTGACGAATATCAGGACACAAACGAAACACAAGAAATGATATTTGAGGCAATAAGCAATAATAACCGATTTTTGGTCGGTGACGTTAAACAGAGTATTTATAGATTTAGACAGGCTCGCCCCGAAAACTTTTTGGCGAAAAAAAATAACTATACACCATTTAATAATAAAGATTTTCCCGCAAAAATTATGCTCTCAGCAAATTTCCGTACCCGTCAAGAGTCAACCGAATTAATTAACTATATCTGTCAGGATATTTTTAATGAAAGCGTAGGCGAAATGAATTATTTAAGCGAAGATATGCTGTACTCAAAAGGACAATTTGATTACACCACAAAAAAAGCTGTTGAATTACTCATAACAGACAAAAGCATATATCCTGAAAAAAACAGTAATATACAAGCAAAAATAGTTGCGGATAAAATTAATACAATGCTGAAAAGCAAGGTTCAAATTGAGTATGTAACAAAAAATGAAGAAAATGAAAATATTATAGCCTATCGTGATATTGAGCCAAATGATATATGTATACTTATGCGTTCCCGTACAGCTATGCCAACATATACGGAAGAACTGGGAAAATACGGTATAGCAGCTGTATCCGATGCGCAAGACGAATTTTTAACTTCTTATGAAATAGCACCTATAATAAGTTATCTTAAAATTTTGCAAAATCCGATGCTTAACTTTGAGCTTTGCGAAGTACTTTCATCATACCTATATGGTTTTTCCTCAGAAATGCTTGCAAATTTACGTATGGACAAAAGCAAAAATGTATTTACTGTACTAATGCAAGAGGAAAACAAGAATAATGAAAATATTGCGGAATTTTTGAGTGACTATGCTCTGTTACGTAATGAATCTGTATCTCGCAAGGCATCGGAAATCCTGCAAATGATATATACCCTTACATCTGCCGAAAATAAAATAACTGCACTTTCCGGTGGAGATATGCGTCTTGCAAACCTAAGACTTCTCTTAAACTATGCCGATACATACAGCAATAGCTATGATATAGGTAGCTTTGTTACGTATATTTACAATATGGAAGATGTTGACTGTGACCTTGAAGCTGCACAATTTTCCTCAAAAAACAGCGTAAAAATAATGACCATACATAAATCAAAAGGACTTGAATTTCCTGTCGTTATTCTTGCCGAAACAGAAACTTCTTTCAATAATGTTGATTTACGTGAAAGTGTTATTCTAAACGCTACATATGGTGCGGCGTTCAAACTAAAAAATACAGATAAAATGATACAGCACAAAACACTTCCATATATTGCTCTGTCTATTGAAAATCAACGCGCTATGCTATCCGAAGAAATAAGAATACTGTATGTTGCTCTTACTCGCGCAAAACAATACTTAATAATATCCGCTGATGACAATAAGCTAAGTACTATGCATAAATATGCCACACTGCCATATATCAACAGTAAAATTAACCCTTGGAATATACGTGCCGCAAACAACTTTTATTCTTGGATAATAATGTCTCTTGTACATCACCCACAGTTTAATGTTGATATTGAAGGGATAGAGCCTATAATAAATCATTCAGCCGCAAATTACGGCGAATTAACAGTAAGTGTTCCACAAATAGATACTCAAAATAAATCTGACGGTGAAAAACCACAAGAGAAAAATATAGCTATTGACTACAATAAAAGTAAAATTATAGAAGACAATATTTCGTGGCAATATCCTTTTGAAGAAGATACAAAGACCCCCGTTAAATTTTCCGTTTCATCACTTAGCAAAGGTGAGTACGAAGAACAGTATTATTTTAATCGTAAACCAAAAATATTTACAAATCAAAAATCATTGCCGACAGAACGAGGAACAGCCACTCACAAATTTATGCAATACGTGGACTTTAAACAAATGCCCAACAATATTGATAAAGAACTTAAACGAATGGTTGATAAAAAGTTCTTGACTGAAAATGAGGCTAAGTTAATAAGTAAAAAAATGTTATTCCAACTATTTACATCCGACTTTGGCAAACGTATACTAAATTCTTCATACATAAAAAGAGAAATGCGTTTTATGTATAAGTATACTCGTGATGAATTGGAAAATATTATCGGTAAAAATACCGAAATAGGCGATACAACTGTTATACAGGGTGCAAGTGACTGTATTTTGTACGAAGATGACGGACTTGTATTAATTGACTACAAAACAGACTTTGCAACAGATATAAACGAACTCAAAGAAAAATACGCTATACAGATTGAACTATACAAAGATATTATTCAAAGAATACTTGGAAAAAAAGTAAAAGAAAAAATAATATTCTCGTTTTATCTAAATACAGCAATAGAGATATAATATTACAATATACAATAAAAATTATCTTAAAAGCTTATTTTTTTCTGGCTTTACTTGAAGTATATCGCAATTTATGTTATTATTATCTACGGCAAATTAATTTTTGTAAATTAACAATATTTATGTTATGTTTTTTATGTGAATATTGTTATAAACTATACATATTTTTGGAGGATTTTTAAAATGGCTAACGAAGTATTACTGGAAACATCTGCTCGTCACGTACACCTATCACAAGAAGATTTAATTGCTCTTTTTGGTGAAGGCTATGAACTTACAGTAAAAAAAGAACTATCACAACCTGGACAGTATGCCTGTCAGGAGCGTGTTGACGTAGTAGGTCCAAAGAGAACACTCAGCGGTGTATCTATCCTTGGTCCTGTTCGTAATGCAACACAAGTAGAACTATCACTTACAGACGCCCGTTCAATCGGTCTGTCTGCTCCTATCCGTGAATCAGGCGACATTGCAGGCAGTGCAGGTTGCAAACTCGTAGGCCCAAAAGGCGAAATTGAAATAAAAGAAGGCGTTATTATTGCGAAACGTCATATACATGCAACACCGGAAGATGCTGAAAAACTAAACATTAAAGATAAAGAAATCGTTTCTCTAAAAGTTACAAACGACAGCCGTTCAACCATTTTCGGTGATGTTGTTGTACGTGTTTCACCATCCTATGCTCTTGCCGCTCACTTTGATACAGACGAAGCAAATGCCGCTGCGCTAAGTGGAACAGTATATGCAGAAATCATTAAATAATTTATAAACTAAGATAAATCTATAAAAAAACAGCTATCAGTTGAAGTAATTATACAACCGATAGCTGTTTTTTTATTTATGTTGAAATTTTTTATTGTGTGTCGTCATTACTATCGCAATTATCACAGTCACAATTATCATCATTAAGATTTGCGGCTATCATATCTTTACCACGAACACGATATGCGTCACGCTGTTCATTTACAAGTTTATCTATTTGTTCAAGCACCTTACGTGGATTTTTTATATTTTTTATTGTTTTTATCGGAGTATCAACATCTCTCACATTAAGCACTATGGTACCGCAACCGAAAATCCTTTGTGATAACGGCAGTGACAGTTTTTTATCTGTAACTTTGTATAAATCAAGCTCATCTTCTTCCAGTGACAAAAAACCTTTTGACGTGATAAATTTTTTATCTGTAAGTATATATCGTGTAAATGACAAAGGCATTCCCATAAAACGTTTTCTGTCATTCCAAAGAACATTATTGTAAGTATTTGCCATATCTATTAGCTCCTCTTTCTGTAAAATAAATAATAATTACTGAATAAATCTGTATAATCTTATCAAACAGCTTATCATATAAAAAAATCGGTGTCAATAAAATTATCTTATACTAATTATAAACTTTTCATTAAAAAATTAACAAATTTTATTGTGTGATATTAACTCTATTAAAAACAATTTTTACCATAATAATCCAAAATATTTTGATTATTGTAAAGCCTTAAACTTATAATTTTATGTAATCTTTTTGTTTAATTTTCTCGCAAGATTATCTTTTTACAAACAAAAAAATATACTTATTCATCATCTTCGCATATAAAATCGTATTCCTTATCCATTAACATTTGCAAATATTCATCAAAACTATCCGCAATGACCATTAACTCATCAGGATCGTGCAAAAATCTGACTATCTGCCCTTTTACACCCTTGTGTGACGGTGAAAAATCAATAAAAAGCTGTGATGTTCCACCATTATTCATACAATCCGAAAAATGAAGCCAACACATTTTGTCCGCTTTGTCAATAATCCGTGCATCAACTTCAATATCGTCATATTCTCTGTTTATATAATCGCTAAGCCATTCAAAGTCATCTTTCGATTCACATATTTGATTTGCTGACAGTAAATAATACGGATATTCCTCCATATCCGAACCTAAGAAATACAAACTGATTTCCTCTCCTGCATACTCTCTCCAATATGTTCCGTCTACAATATTCAGTAAGTCCAACAAACTGTTTGGCATATCCGGATATATTGTCTTTAAATTTTCAATATCCTGACTGCTTGCTCCATACGCTTTTTTTTCAAAATTATCCCATTCCTGTTTTTCACCGATTTTGTAATACGCCTTTTTCAAACCTTCAACATATTTTTCCGCAATATTCATACATATTCTCATATTCTCCTATTTATTGTAAATTTACACAAAACATATTTGTTTTCTTTTCATAGCCTATTGTTGTACTGTCTCCATGCGCAGGAAAAACTTCTATATTTTCATCTAAATTATTCATTAAATATTTTAATGAATTTAACAGTTCTGTTTGATTACCAGAGATAAAATCTGTTCTTCCCATACTGCCTTTAAACAAAGTATCTCCACTAAATAAATATTTATCATCAAACAAATAGCATACCGAACCTTTTGTATGTCCTTTTGTATGAATAACTTTTATATTCATATTGGCTATTTTAAGTTCTTGCCCGTCTTCCAATGTTATTAAATTAAGTTTATTAACATCATAATCAAGATTTATTCCAAAAAGGGCAGACAAATTTGCATTATTGTCTTTTAAAATATCCATTTCGTCTTTTAAAATATAGACAGGCACATCAAAGCAGTCACAAGCACCAATATGGTCAAAATGAGCGTGTGTAAGCAAAATACATCTTACACTTAAACCTTTTTCTTTTACAAAATTCTGTATCCTTCCTTTTTCCGAACCTGTATCAATCAGTATACATTCCTTTGTCTCTTCATTTTCCACAATAAAACAGTTCTCCGAAATATACTCACTTACAGTTAATCTATGTATCCTCATAAATTAATTACCTTTCAATCCTATATTATAAATTTTTCTTAAATTCAACAGTTTTAAATATCTTTTTTGACATATTACTGAATTCTTCCGGTGTAATTTGTTGTTCACTGTCACTCAAAGCCTTATCAGGAGAATTATGCACTTCTATTTCAAGACCGTCACAACCTGCCATAATTGAGCTTAAACACATAGGTTCAATTAAATCCGCCCTACCTGTTGCGTGCGATGGGTCAACTATTACAGGAAGATGTGTTATTTGTTTCAGCAGTGCAACTGTGCTTAAATCTAGCGTATTGCGTGTATACTCTGTCTCAACTGTGCGTATACCTCTCTCACAAAGAATTACATTTTTGTTTCCTTCATTCATTATATATTCGGCAGAATTTAAAAATTCATCAATCGTGCTGTATATACCACGTTTGAGAAGTACAGGTCTATTTGTTTTGCCTACTTCCACAAGTAACGAGAAGTTTTGCATATTTCGTGTTCCTATTTGCAAAATATCACTATAATACGCAACGGTCTCTACATCTCTTGTATCGCAAACTTCTGTAATAATCGGCAATCCCACTTTTTGCCCCGCATACTTTAAATATTCAAGTCCTTGCAGTCCTAGTCCTCTAAAACTATACGGAGATGTACGTGGCTTATATGCTCCGCCACGAAGTACATTTGCGCCGCTTTTTTTTACGCTCTGCGCAATTTCTTCTACTTGGTTAATATCCTCCACACTGCATGGTCCTGCAATAAGCAAAAAATCTTCACCTATCTTTGTTTCACCTACTTTTATTACTGTTTTTTGCAAATTTTCATTTTTTAATACATATTTAAAATTACTCACTTTTTATCTCTTTTCTATCCTTTGACAAATCTATATTTTTTCGTATACCAGTATGGCAAACTCCAATCTTGTTGAAAGTATTTCATAATTATCCAGTTTATCAAAATCTGTTTTTGATGTTTTGTAATAATACGGTGTCATCATAAATAAATTTTTAATAGTATCATTTCCTTGTAAAGTTACATCATACTCTACTCTTTTTTCTTCCAAGAAATTATATCCGTCAATATTATATGTAGCAACTTCGTTTTTATAAGGCTTTTCATATACCGCCTCTTTCAGTTCCCATAGATGATTTTCAAGCGGAATGGCAAGAATAAGTTTTCCACCTGTCTTTATTACTCTTTTGTATTCCATATCACTAAACGGTGAAAAGATGTTAATCAAAATATCACAGCTATCCTCTTGCATAGGTATTTTAAATACACTTGCCACTGTCTTATTAATTTGCGAAAACTCTCTGCTTGATATTTCCAAAGCATTCTTTGAAATATCAATTCCGAATAAATCCACACATTTTCCATTTTCAAGCAAGTATTTATAAATATTATTTGTATAGTAACATTCACCACAACCTGCATCTAATATTGTGTAATTATTTTCCGCATATTTATTTACCATTTTACAGATTTCTTGCATAAAAGGGCTATAATACCCTTTATTTAAAAAATCACGTCTTGCACTCACCATTATTTTATCATCGCCATGCTGCTTATTCTTGTTATTTTGACTCATAAGTAAATTGACATAACCTTTTTTTGATATATCAAAAGTATGATTGTTTATGCATTTATATATGGTATTTGTTTTTATCAAAATTTCACTACACACAGGGCAAATAAAATTATTCATTATTCTTTATATACTCCAAATTTATATTTTATTAAATATTATACAATCATTATACCATATTAAATGGTATTTTTCTATAAAATATTTATAATATGTTTTTTTTATTAAAAAGCTATTGACAAAATAATAAAATTAAACTAAACTATATACGATAACAGTTAGCTTTTGCTAACCAATATTTAAACTAAACAGTTAGGTCTTTCTAACTTTATGAAAGGATTGAACTTTATGCCACTAACATTTGCAAAGATTGGAGAAATGAATACAATAAAAAAAATTACAGGCAACGAAGAAGTATTGCGTCACTTAAAACAATTGGGTTTTGTTACAGGTGCAACTGTTGTGGTTGTAAATGAAATCCTCGGTGATGTTATCGTGGAAATTAAAAATTCCAGAATAGCAATTAATAAAGGTATGGCAAATAAAATTATTATTTAAATAATATAGTTTTTTATGGAGGAAAAATATGAGTACATTAAAAGATGTCAAAGTAGGTCAAACTGTAGTAGTTACCAAACTTAATGGCGAAGGTGCTTTAAAAAGACGTATTATGGATATGGGTATAACCAAAGGTACTTCTATCTATGTTAGAAAAGTAGCACCACTTGGCGACCCTATTGAGCTTACTGTACGTGGATATGAGCTATCTCTACGTAAAGCAGATGCCGAGATAATAGAAGTTACAAATTCATAATTTTGTACCACCGACAGACCAACAATAAAGTCTGTTTATTTGTCAAATTAAGTTAGTAAAAGCTAACCTTGTAGAAAGGATTATTTTTAATTATGAGTATTAAAATTGCACTTGCAGGTAACCCGAACAGTGGTAAAACAACACTATTTAACTATTTAACAGGGTCAAACCAATATGTTGGTAACTGGCCCGGCGTAACAGTTGAAAAGAAAGAAGGCAAGTTAAAAACAAACAAAGAAATAACAATAACAGACTTGCCCGGTATATACTCTCTTTCACCATATACACCGGAAGAAGTAGTTGCAAGAAAATATTTATTAAATGACTCTCCAAACGCAATAATCAATATTGTTGATGGAACAAACCTAGAAAGAAACCTATACCTTACAACACAACTGCTTGAAATAGGAATACCTGTTGTTCTTGCAGTAAATATGATGGATGTTGTAAAAAAATACGGTGATATAATTAAAACAGATAAACTAGCTGATATCCTAAAATGTCCTGTGTTTGAAATATCAGCTATGAAAGGACATGGCATAAGCGAAGTTGTAAAGGCAACTATTGCTCTTGCAGAGAAAAATACTCCTGTCCAACACGTAAATATCTACGGTGAAGAAGTTGACAAAGCACTAAACGGTATAGAAGGACTACTTGGCAACAGTGTAAAAAGAAATCAACAAAGATTTTTTGCTATCAAAATGTTTGAGCATGACAGCGAAATACAGAATGAGCTTAACATAAACGAAAGCGTTAATCTAGAAATAGAAAATCTTATCAAAGATGTAGAAACAAGTCACGATGATGACAGTGAAAGTATTATAACAAACGAAAGATATAACTTTATATCAAGCATAATCAGTAAATGCTACATAAAGAAAAATAAAGGTCAACTTTCACCATCTGATAAAATAGACAGATTTGTAACAAATAGATTTTTGGCTCTACCTATTTTCGCTCTTATTATGTTTGTAGTGTACTACATATCAGTAACAACAATAGGTACTTTAGTTACTGACTTTACAAATGATACACTTTTCGCTGAATGGATATCACCGGCAGTTGCAAGTGCCCTTGAAAGCATGAACACAGCACCATTCTTACAAGGACTTATCGTTGACGGTATTGTTGGCGGTGTTGGTGCGGTTTTGGGCTTTGTTCCACAAATTTTTGTGCTTTTCATCTTCCTTGCATTCTTGGAAGAATGTGGTTATATGTCACGTATCGCATTTGTTCTTGACAGAGTTTTCCGTAAATTCGGTCTATCCGGTAAATCATTTATACCAATGCTAATTGGTACAGGTTGCGGTATCCCCGGTGTTATGGCAAGCAGAACAATCGAAAATGAACGTGACAGACGTATGACAATAATGACAACAACATTTATGCCATGCGGTGCTAAACTTCCTATTATAGCTCTTATTTCAGGTGCATTATTCGGCGGTGCTTGGTGGGTTGCTCCATCAGCATACTTTGTAGGTATAGCAGCAATCATCGTTTCAGGTATAATGCTTAAAAAGACAAAACCATTCTCAGGTGAGCCTGCACCATTCGTTATGGAGTTGCCTGCATACCATATGCCACAAATTGGTACGGTACTTCGTTCAATGTGGGAAAGAGGTTGGTCATTCATCAAAAAAGCCGGTACAATCATACTGCTTTCCGCAATAGTAATTTGGTTCACATCAGCTTATGGATTTATTGACGGTTCATTTGGTGCAGTCGATAACTATGACCACAGTATCTTGGGATATATAGGTAACGCTATTGCTTGGATATTTGCTCCTCTTGGCTTTGGTAACGCAAAAGCAACAGTCGCTACATTCTTAGGTCTTGTTGCGAAAGAAAACGTTGTTACAACATTTGGTATTCTGTACAATTTTGCAGGTGAACTTTCAGAAGACGGTAACGAAATTTGGGGACTGATTGCAACTGATTATACAGCACTACAAGCATACTCATTCCTAATATTCAACCTATTGTGCGCTCCTTGTTTTGCAGCAATCGGTGCAATAAAAAGAGAAATGAACAATGCTCGTTGGACATGGTTTGCTATTCTGTATCAAACAGTGTTTGCATACGCTGTATCACTGATGATTTACCAATTCGGTCTACTGTTTACAGGTAGCGTAAATATAATCGGACTTATAGCCGCAGTTGTTATTTTGGTTGGTATGTTGTATATGCTGTTTAAGCCATACAATCAACAAAAGCATCAACTTAATAACAAAGTAAAAATTAATGCGTAATCAATAAGAAATCGAGGTAAAAATTTATGATTAACTTTTTATCACAAAACTTATCAACAATTATAATAAGTGCTATTCTTTTGTGCATAGTAGTTGCTATAATAGTATACTTGGTAAAACAAAAGAAATCAGGAAAATCTGCTTGTGGCTGTAATTGCAGTGGTTGTTCCGCAGCATGCAAATGCCACTCACAACAAGAGAAAAAATAATTAGACTTTTTCTATACTCCGTACATACGAACATACACAAAAACAACACCTATTTTAGATGGATACAAAATCTATCAAAAATAGGTGTTGTTTTATATTAGCACAATAAAATTTTATATATTAATTTGAGTATACCTATAAGCCGAGTTCTGTTTAGACAACAATCTATCTAGGCCTTTAATTGCTCAAAGGCTCAAGCCACCTTGTCGGAACCGACGGGTCGCCGTTTAGGTCAAAATTGACCATATTCCTATCGGTGTTGCTTCAAATAGGGTTTACATGGCATTGTAGTCTCCTACAATCCGGTGAGCTCTTACCTCGCCTTTCCACCCTTACCGAAAAATTTCGGCGGTATATCTCTGTTGCACTTTCCCTAGAGTCGCCTCCGGCTGCCGTTAGCAGCTATTTTTACCCTGTGAAGCTCGGACTTTCCTCATAAATGCCCAAAAGCATTTCCGCTGTTGTCCAGTATACTCAAATAATACTTAAACAGTTTAGCACATTTTTAAACCTATGTAAAGTATTTATTTTTTACACTTGTTTTTTTTATAAAATTATGCTAAATTATTAGTTAAAGTTTATATTAATTTAAAGGAGACTATTTAATGACTGTATATATTGGTTTAATTTGTTTGGTAATCCTTGCATGGATACTTGACGAAAAAACTAAAACTAATCCATATCACAACAAAATACGTATTTCTTCTATGATAATTTTAGCTGTTTCTTTTATACTTGTTTCTTCTTTTCGTTATAGAATTGGCTTCGATTATGATATGTACAATGATTTTTTTAAACAAGTTTGCTCCCAATCATTTACAGATGTAGTTAAAGCTCATTGGAAAGAACCATCATACTATATATTCTCTTGGCTTGTCGCTTGCATTACCGATAATTATCAAATATGGCTATTTGTATCAAGTACTTTTATTATCGGTTCTATTTTCTATATAACATATAAAAACACCGACTCTCCTTGGATTTCATATCTACTATATATCTCTCTACACATATTTGCCACAAATATGAACTTTTTACGTCAAAGTATGGCGGCAGTGGTGCTGTTTTGGGGATATAAATATCTTAAAAATGGAAACACAATAAAATATTTACTGATTATTTTGCTTGCAACAACATTCCATTTCAGTGCACTGATTGCATTACCTGTATATATAATATCAAGATTGCCACTAAACAAAATATGGTGTTCACTTATGTCAGCAATATGCTTAATAGGTATTTTTGCTATAAAGCCAGCAATAAATATATTGGCTCAATTTACTGTATACAGCAAGTATTTTAATAATCCTGAACTTCAAATGTATTTGGGAAAAGGCAGTATTAAAACTATGATTTTACAAGCTGTAATAATGATAATTACACTTATTTTCACACAAAAACTTTATAAAAAAGATAAGAAAAACAGCTATATATTCTATATATCACTTATAACTATGACTATTACTTTAATGGGTATAAATGTTTTTATTATCGAAAGATTTTCAATACATTTTCAACTATATTTCTTAATCTTCATACCTCAAATTCTTTCTCTTTACCGCAAAGATATAGAAAGTTTAAATACAAAAGAACAAAATGATTATGAAAAAATAGCAAACAAATCAAAACAAAAACAGCTAAATGACACAAAATCACTGATTACTTTTGTTATTATCTGTTTCTGCATATTTAATTTTGCCTTAGGTGCAGTAAACGGTTACCATAAAGCCTACCCATATGTAAGTATATTTAACAAAGAGCAAGCTGTTGACAACAATACATTCGTTTCAAACTTAAACAAATAAATATAACAAAAAGTCTTGACTTACATCAAAGTCAAGACTTCAGAGTGTAGAAAAAGCCCAAAATCCGATTGAGATTTTGGGCTTTTGATTT
>JAHHTR010000031.1 GCA_020024515.1 Angelakisella sp. | reverse complement strand
ATATAAAAATTAATATTAAATATTGCAAAAAAAATTAAATATGCTATAATATAGATACTATATTGAGCGATTTACATAATTAATATTTTTTTTTATATTAATATTGTAATTTTGTGTTTTTTACAAAACAATTTTTAATTTTATCATAAATATAAGATTAATGGAGGTTAAATATGGTTGATGAGCCAATAATTATAAATCTTTTAGGCGATTTTGTAATGAAATCATCAGATATACAAATACAATATAATGATTTAAGTCAACAACTTACATCTTTGCTTGCATATTTGTTTGTTAATCGTAACCAGCCGGTTTCAATTAATGCTATATCGACAGCATTGTGGAATGAGGATATTGCAAATCCTGCTTCTTCTGTAAAAAATTTGGTTTATAGGCTACGTAAAACTTTGCAAACATATAAATTTCCTATGGCAAAGGAAATTGTTATGTCTTTCGGTGGCAGCTACACAGTTAATAATTGTCTTGATCTTCAACTTGATATTGAATTAGTGGAAGAATATTTAGACAAAGCTACAAATGAGACAAAATTAGAAAAGCAAATTGAAATATATGAAAAAATTATGGACTTATATAATGGTGAATTTTTGTCAAATTTACCGACTACCGAATGGACTGTTCCATATATCACAAAATATAATAATATTTGTTTTGATGTTGCTTATAAACTTTTGGAATACTACAAAGACAACGATATGTATGATAGTATAATCAGTATTGCAACAAAAGTTCTGACAATAGACAATTTTGAAGAACCGGCACACAGATGTTTAATGTATGCTTACTATAAAAAAGGACAAGGCAGAAAAGCTATATCATACTACTCCGCTTTGCGTGAAACATTCTACAAAGAACTCGGTGTCGAAATTTCGCAACAAACCACTGCTCTATTTGATAGTATATCGAAATTTGTAAATACAAGTAATATGGATATTAACACTCTAAAAGCTGACCTGAAAAAAGAAGAGAATGTTCAAAAAGCACCTTTTTATTGTGAGTACGAAGTATTCCGCAGACTGTATCAATTTATGACAAGAAGCATAGAAAGAACAGGCTACTCTGTATTTATGGCATTAATTACACTTTCACCTGCCAACGATGAAGAGCTTCCGCAAAAAATAAAGGAAAAAGGTATGAAAAAGCTTGAAGATGTTATTAATATTTCACTTAGAAGTTCTGATATATTTACACGTTGCAGTCCAAATCAATATGCGATAATTTTATCTATGATTAACTATGAAAATGCACTTAAAGTTATGGAACGTATTGATAAATCTTTTAGAAAAGAGTACCATACACGTAAAATACAACTATTGACAGCCTTAACAGCAATAGAACCGCATAATTAAGAGAAAAACCAAGAGGCACAATATTCGGATAAATGTTTGTAAATTACCGAATATTGTACCTTTTCTTTTTACTTTATAATTTTATTAATTATGCTTTTGCACCATAATTAATTTTACAACTCATTTTTACATATTTACTTACAGGAACCCATATAAGAACTGCTATATAAAAGTCTACCATACTATGTACAACTGTACCCATTCCGACCAATCCAAATACCATATACACAAATCCACCTTGCATTGGTTGTCCTGCAAGGAAAAATCCTGTTACAACAAGTATTTCACCAACTGCATGTATTACGCTTAAAACAAATGCGTAGATAGCCATATCTCTTTTTGATTGCATAATCTTTTGATTGTGTTGTAAATACAATGCACCCATTACAGAAAAGATCATATGTGATGTTGCACGCAAAACCACAACCAACGGCATCCCGCTAAGCGCAAAGCCAAGTGTTGTACCTATTGACACAAGGCATGCAACACGTGGATTTATAAATATCGCTATAAAAATTGCAACGTGACTTGCAAGAGTAAAACTCATTGGACCTATTGGAATTTTTATCGGTGAAAAAATAGGTACAAGTATACCGATTGCACACAATAAAGCTGTACTACACATTTCTTGAACATTTGCTTTTGTTTTCATAACTAATACTCCTCATTAAAATAATATATGTATATATATGTGTCTTGACACATATATTATAAACACAATATATATATATGTCAAGTTTTTTCGTGCAATTTGTCAATATAAAAATATCAATACTCTTATTTAATATGATAATATTGCAATCTATAAACATTAATGCTATAATGACAAGGTATTTTTAAAATAAAAGTGTTATAATATTATGGGAGAAAAAAATGTATAAATTAATTAAAAATTGTGGTACTGCAAGACGCGGTACTTTTGAAACTGTACATGGTACTGTTCAAACACCGGCATTTATGAATGTCGGAACAGTAGCTGCCATTAAAGGCGGAATATCTTCACTTGATTTAAAAAATGAGCTTAAATGCCAAGTTGAACTTTGCAACACTTATCATCTTCATGTTAGACCGGGTGACAACACTATATATAAAATGGGTGGTCTGCATAAATTTATGAATTGGGACAGACCTATATTGACCGATAGCGGCGGTTTTCAGGTGTTTTCACTTGCAAAACTTCGCAAAATTACAGAAGAAGGCGTAACTTTCAATTCACACGTTGACGGTAGACGTATATTTATGGGACCTGAGGAAAGTATGCAAATACAATCTCATCTTGCTTCTACTATAGCTATGGCTTTTGATGAATGTATAAAAAACCCGTCTCCTCGAAAATATGTTGAGGACTCAGTTGAACGTACAACTCGATGGCTGATTCGTTGTAAAAATGAGATGGACAGACTAAACTCTCTAACCGAAACCATAAATAAACATCAAATGCTATTTGGTATAAATCAAGGTGGAACATACGACGATATACGTATAAAACACATGCAGGATATAGCAAAACTTGACCTTGACGGATATGCAATAGGCGGTCTTGCAGTTGGCGAAACTGCCGAGGAAATGTACAGAGTAATTGAGGCAGTTGAACCATATATGCCAAAAAATAAGCCACGTTACTTAATGGGAGTTGGTACTCCTGTAAATATCCTTGAAGCTGTTCATCGTGGCGTTGATTTATTTGACTGCGTAATGCCGAGTCGTAATGCCCGCCATGGTCACATATTTACATGGGACGGTGTTATCAACATAAACAATGCGAAATATGCAGAGGACGATACTCAACTTGATACAAAGTGTGATTGTCCTGTTTGTCGCAATCATTCAAAAGCATATATTAGACATCTTCTTCGTGCAGGTGAAATGCTGGGTATGCGTCTTGCTGTTATGCATAATTTGTATTTTTACAATACTCTTATGGAAAAAATACGTGATAGTATGGACAATGATACATTTGAAAAATTCTATAAAGAAAACATTGAAATTTTGGGTAAACGTATATAAAACATACTATTATATATATCTTATTGAAAGAGGTGCTTTTTTTGCAACACAGAGCGTGGGCAGAAATTAATTTTAATAACTACAAACATAATTTTAATACTATTAAAAAACATATTAATACAAAATATTTAGCTGTAATAAAAGCAAATGCTTATGGACATGGAGATGTTGCAATAGCAAAAAAAGCCGAAGAATTAGGTGCTGACTGGTTCGGTGTGGCTACTTTACAAGAAGGTATAGCACTGCGTAACGAAAAAATAACAAAACCGATATTAATATTTGGCTATACTGCTCCAGAAGATACAAAACTATTGTCGGAATATAACTTGACACAAGCACTTTATTCACATGAATATGCTGTTCAAATATCAGATTATGCACAAAAAGGCAACTTTAAAATACAATGTCATCTAAAACTTGACACAGGTATGGGCAGACTTGGATATAATATAAAAAGTGTTTCTCAATTAATAAGTGATGTAAAAGAAATTATCCAAAAAGGAATTAAAATTACAGGTATATTTACACATTTTGCTGTTGCTGATGAAAAAAACAATACAAGTATTGATTTTACACACTTGCAATTACAAAAATTTTTATTTTGTTGCAAATCATTAAACGAAGCCGGTATTGACACAGGAATAAAACATTGTGCAAATTCCGCTGCGGGTATACTTTATCCGGAAACCAGACTTGATATGGTACGTGTAGGGATTGCACAATACGGCTTTGCTCCATCTGATGAACTTGCTGATATACTGGATTTAAAGCCTCTTATGTCACTATATGCAACAGTTGCTATGGTAAAAACCATACATAGCGGAGATACACTAAGCTATGGCAGACATTATATTGCCGATAGTGACAGAAAAATCGCAACAGTAACGATTGGTTATGCTGACGGTTATCCTCGAATACTTAGTAATAACGCAAATGTTATCATCAACGGTGAGTATGCTCCTGTTGTGGGTAGAGTTTGCATGGATCAGTTAATGACTGACGTAACACATATACCAAATGTAAAAATGGGTGATGAGGTTATACTTGTAGGAACGCAAAACGGAAAAACAATTACTTTTGAAGAACTTGCCGAAAAGACAAATACTTTGCACTACGAAAGAATTTGTGCTATTTCTCCACGTGTACAAAGAATTTATAAAGATTAATATTAAAGATAGAACTGAGGGTTATAACAAATTTTTGTTATAACCCTTTTATATTTATTAAATAAAATTTCATAAATATACTTTATTATATTTTGAAAATATGATACAATATATCTAAGTGTAATTTTTTATTATTACCTATTATTACTAAAAAAGGATAATTAAAAAATGAATAAATATTATAAAATTATCATCGGTGCTCTTGCCTCCGTACTTATTACTTGTTTTACAGGTTGCACACCGCTGGAACTGAATATAGAAAAAATATTAATGCCACCTAAACTCAGTGACCTTCAAATAAAAATCACAAAAGCACTTGAAAGCACCATAGAAGGTGAATATACCATTAAATATCCCAAAAACGGAAAATATTCCTCAGGATTTAACTTTATTGACCTCAATGATGATGATGTAGACGAAGCTATTTGTTTCTTTAAAACCACAAAAGATGATATTATAAAAATGGCTTTACTATATACACAAAATGATGATTGGTATGTAAGTGAAATTATAAGTGACTTTGCTTTCTCGGGAGATATCGATTTTATTGATTACAGAGAAATAGGCGGTAAAAACAAACTATTAATCGGATTGCAATTAGAAGATACCACAAAAAGTGTTCTTGCTGTATATGATTGTAAACAAAACACATACAACAAATTTTCACTTAAACTGAATAATAAATGGGACTATTCGGAATTACTAATACAGGACTATAATTTAGACGGAAAAACCGATTTAATCTTCTTTGAAGTAGGAGATAAATTTAAGGATACTTCTCCAAATATGTACTTTGTAGGTACAGATAACTATGGTATGTTGGTTGTTAAAAACTATTTTCCTCTACCAACTGAAATTTTAGATTTCAATAAAATTCAAATAGGCAAAATTGATGAAACAAACAGAGGTTTATTTATAGATGCAAAACTCAATAATGGATACTACTGCACTTATGTATATAAATTTGAAGGTAATGAAGCTTTTGAGCTATTATTTGACGAAACAAATTACAGAAAAATACCTGTGAATTGTGAAGATATTGACAATGATGGAATAATAGAAATTCCTATTCAAAATCTTGCAAACGGATATACAAGACAATCACCAAATGTTGAATATTTTATTGATTATATTCAATTTAAAGTAAAAGGTCGTAATGAAATCGGCAATAACAAACTTGTTTTAAGAACTTATATTGATTTTAATAATTCAGTATATTTTAAAATACCAAAACTATGGTATTCTCTACCACTCAGCATATTCACGTATCAAGACAAAACAGAGATTATTTTCTTTATTAATGAAAACAAAGATGTATTTGACCATAAAAAAGAACTTTTGAGAATAAGAGTTTATTATTCTCAGGATATTATTGATAAACTTGATTTGCAACGCTATTTCTTGATAGGAGAGCGAAACGGCAAAGTATATATGGGATATGTTCCAAACGAAAATACCAAAAAATATTTTATTACACAAGAAGAAGTGAAAAATCTATTCACCATACTATAAATGAGTATCATAGTATGATAACATTGTTGGGAGGATATTTAATGAATAATAACGAAAAAAAAATATTGTTATGTGAAGACGAGGATTCTATAAGAGATTTTGTAATAATTAATCTCGAAAGATTCGGATATAAAGTTACAGGTGTAGGTAGTGGTGAAGAAGCCATTGAAAAATTTAATGCTACTCCAAACGATTTTGTAATGGTTTTGCTAGATGTTATGCTACCCGGAATCGATGGGTTTACAGTATGCAAGGAGATAAGAAAAATTAACAATGTTGTAGGAATAATTATGCTTTCGGCAAAAAGTCAAGAAATGGATAAGGTAAATGGATTAATGCTTGGCGCTGATGACTATATAACAAAACCATTTAGCCCATCTGAACTAACCGCACGTATAGATGCTTTATGCAGACGTGTAAGTTCATCGCCGGTTACACCCATGATTTCACAAAATGTCGATGAACTTGTTTCAGGGGATTTTATCCTAAATACACGTAGCCATGTACTTACAAAAAAAGATGAAATTATTGATTTAACACAAGTTGAGTTTCAGCTAATGGAGCAATTTTTAAAAAATCCAAATACAGCACTTGAAAGAACTGTCCTCCTTACAAATATTTGGGGAAAAGATTTCTTTGGTGATGAGAAAATAGTAGATGTAAATGTTCGTAGACTTAGAATGAAAATAGAAGATGATCCCAGTGCTCCTCAACATCTATCTACCGTATGGGGGTTTGGTTACAAATGGATAGAATAAAAAGCAAGCACAAAGGAGGCAAAGGATTTTGGCAGTAAAAAAAATCACCAGAAAATGGATAATAAATAGTTTTGCTATTATCCTTATTATTGTTATTGCTATTGTTGTTGTTGCTTATTTTTCGGTTAAATCTTACTATTATAGCGCAGCAAGACAATATATATATACACGTAGCGAGGCTGTTACAGAAAAAATTGAAAAAATGTACTCAGATAGTCCGGAAAGGTTTATGCAAAATATGCATCAACTAATAGAAAACTATGAGTATCGAGATAAACTTGAACTTATGGCACTAAATGATAAACAAGAAATAATTATAACTTCTAGCGGATTTCACCCAACTGTAACTACTGAATTTACCGACTATAACAACGCATTAAAATCTCCAACGGGAATTGGTGAATGTATAGAAGAATATTCAAATGAACAAATACTTGCTATTACAGTTCTCTCATCTACCCCTTCGCAAATACTTTCCGGTATGCGTTATGTAGTTTCTTTGGAAAAAATTAATCAACAAATTTTATATATTATGCTATTGGTTTGTGCTATTGGTATATGTATCGTTTTATTTGTTATTTTTTCAAGCTCTTTCTTTGTAAATTCATTAATTAAGCCAATCGGTCAGATGAATCTATCTACTAAAAAAATTGCACAAGGTGATTTCTCAGTACGTTTGGAAACACATTCAAATGACGAAATAAGCGAACTTTGCCTATCTATAAATGAAATGGCGGAAAATTTGGCAAATAATGACAGACTGAAAAATGATTTTATATCTTCCGTATCACACGAACTTAGAACACCTCTTACCGCAATAAAGGGCTGGGGCGAAACAATACTATTAAGTGATAAAACACATATGGATCCCGAACTTGTAACAAAAGGTGTGAATATAATGATGTCAGAAGCTGACAGACTATCAAATATGGTAGAAGAACTTTTGGACTTTTCAAGAATACAAAGTGGTCGCTTACATCTTGAACTTGTAAAAATGGACGTAATTGCTGAGCTTTCCGATGCTGTAATGATGTTTACACAGAGAGCAAAAAACGAACAAAAAGAGATTATATATGAAGAACCCGATTATTTTGCTATTGTTCAAGGTGACAAGAACCGTTTAAGACAAGTTTTCATAAACATTCTTGATAATGCACTAAAATATTCTGATGAAGGGTCAACGGTTACAATAACTCCTACCCTTTCACAAGCTTATTTTTCTGTCAAAATACAGGATACAGGTATCGGTATCTCTAACGATGACCTACCGAATGTAAAAAATAAATTCTACAAAGGTAAATCCAACAGACGTGGTTCTGGAATTGGTCTTGCTATCGCAGACGAAATTATATCTCAACATAAAGGTACTTTGGAAATTCAATCTACAAAAAATGTAGGTACAACCGTTTCTATTATGCTGCCTTTGGATATTAAAAAATAAAAAATTGTTATAGAAGAAAGAAGGACATTTTTTTGAATAAAAATGAGAAAAAAACATCAATAGGCGGTCAAGCTGTAATAGAAGGAATTATGATGCGTGGTCCACATAAATCAGCATTAACAGTAAGACTTTCAAACGGAAATATCGACACAGAGGTATGGGACACATACAAAAACGATAAGAAACCTAAACTACACACAATACCATTTATACGTGGTATATTTAATATGATTGATACACTGAAAACAGGGTTTGACTGTCTTACAAAAAGTGCCGAAAAATCAGGCATAGAAGAAGACGAACCGAATAAATTTGAAAAATGGGTATCCGATAAATTAAAAATTAAAGTGACTGACTTTGTCAATTTTATAGCTATTGTATTGGGAATAGGACTTGCAATACTACTATTTATCGTTGTTCCAACTGCTGTAACTTTCCCACTGAAAAAAATAACCGATAGTACATTTCTTATTACCTTGGCAGAAGGTTTCTTGAAAATACTGATATTTTTACTATATCTGTTTTTATGTTCACGCAACAAAGATGTCGCACGCGTTTTTGAATATCATGGTGCAGAACACAAAACTATTGCTTGCTACGAAGCCGGCGAAGAATTAACACCTGAAAACTGCAAGAAATATACACGTTTTCACCCACGTTGTGGTACAAGTTTTATACTGATTGTTCTTGTCGTTTCTATTTTGGTTATATCTTTCGTACCTACTCTTAATCCATTTGTAAGAATGGCTATCAAACTATTGCTTCTTCCTGTTATTGTCGGTATTTCTTATGAATTCATTAAACTAATGGGTAGATATACAAATGCCTGCACCAAATTTTTCTCTGCTCCCGGTTTGTGGCTACAAAGACTTACAACAAGAGAACCGAACTTAGAACAACTTGCTGTCGCTATTGAGGCTATGAAAGCTGTTATTCCGGAGAACAAAGACGATGACAACTACTAATTATACCTATCAATCTTTATTTTTATTTGGAAAAACAACGCTTACTAGAAGCAGTATTGATAATTCCCATTTTGATGCAATGCAACTATTATTTAGAGCAACTAATTTAACATACGAAAATTATATTATTAATAAAAATTTACCTGTTCCAAATGAAAATATCTTAAAATATCAAAGCATGATAGAAAGAAGGAAAAATGGTGAACCTTTACAATATATTTTAGGTGAATGGGAATTTTTCGGACTATCGTTTTTGGTTGGTGCAGGAGTACTTATACCACGTCCCGAAACCGAAATGCTTGTTGAGTTTTCACTAGACTTTATAAAACACACAGATAAACCGACCGTATTGGATTTATGCTCAGGAAGTGGCTGTATACCAATATCTATTGCAAAAAATAATCCTGATGCAAATGTTTTCGGCGTAGAATTATCTCACGAAGCATATAAGTATTTTACTGAAAATGTCACTTTAAATAATGTAACTAACATTACTTCTATAAATAAAGATATATTTTCACTGAAAAATACTGATTTTGATTGTAAATTTGATGTCATAACATCTAACCCACCATATATTACCACCAAAGAAATGACTTTCCTTCAAAAAGAAGTATTATTTGAACCAAGTATGGCTCTTGACGGTGGCGAAGACGGACTTATCTTTTATAGATATATTACACAAATCGCAAAAAACTATCTCAAAAATGGCGGAATGCTTGCTGTTGAAATAGGTGAAACACAAGGCAATGATGTCAAAGAACTGTTTTTAAAAAATTCCTTTAATGACGTAACTATTGAAAAAGACTTTAACGGAAATGATAGAATTGTAAAGGGATTATTATAAAATAAAAATATTAATAATAGGAGAATAAATATGAGTTTAATACAATTTGAAGCGCCACAGGGCATAACTGTAACACTAAAAACAAATATGGGAGATATATCCCTTATGTTTTTCCCTGATGAAGCACCAAAATGCGTGGAAAACTTTGTAACGCACTGCAAAAACGGTTATTATAACGGAGTTACTTTTCACCGTGTAATAAAAGATTTTATGATACAAGGTGGCGACCCACAAGGTACAGGTATGGGTTGAGAATCAATTTGGGGACATGGCATAGCTGATGAATATTCAGACAAACTATATCATTTTAAAGGCGCGCAAATCCAGTTTGCCAAACAGTATTGGCAGCCAATTCTACATCGTACATTCTGATAATGTAAACGAAAGCCTTTTGGAACAAATGGAAGATATGCCAAATTTTTGGAGCGAGGAAGTACTGAACAAATATAAGGAGGTTGGTGGCTGTCCACATCTTGATAAAAAGTATACTGTATTTGGTCAAGTTATCGAAGGACTTGATGTTGTAGATAAAATTGCAAGTGTAAAAGTAGATTACAACGACAGACCTTCTTATGATATTGTTATTGAAAGTGTAGAAGTTTTTGAAAAATAATCAAATATATTGTAATATTATACAAAACACTTGTGTATATCGTACAAAGTATAACAAAAGCATTGAAAATTTTATTATTTTTATGTATAATCAAATAGCGGATTTTAATACATTTTAGTAATTATAAAATGTATATATTTCATAATTAAAAGGAGATAGAATAATGCCACTAGTTAATTCAAAAGAAATGTTTAAAAAAGCCTACGAAGGCGGATATGCAATCGGTGCATTTAATGTAAACAATATGGAAATTGTACAAGGTATCACAGAAGCTGCAAAAGAAAACAATGCTCCTGTTATCCTACAAGTTTCAGCAGGTGCAAGAAAATATGCTAAACACGTTTACCTAACAAAACTTGTTGAAGCTGCTATTGCTGATACTGACTTGCCAATAGTTCTTCACCTAGACCACGGTGCGGATTTTGAAATTTGTAAATCTTGTATAGATGGTGGCTTTACATCAGTTATGATAGACGGTTCTCATCATGCTTTTGAGGACAATATCGCTCTTACAAAGAAAGTTGTTGACTACGCACATGAGCGTGGAGTTACAGTTGAAGGTGAACTTGGTCAACTTGCAGGTATAGAAGATGATGTAAACGTTTCTGCTGAAAACGCTCACTTTACAGATCCAGCACAAGTTGAAGAATTTGTAACAAAAACAGGTGTTGATTCACTGGCTATTGCTATCGGCACAAGCCACGGTGCTTACAAATTTAAACCAGGTCAAAAGCCAGAACTACGTTTTGATATTTTGGAAGAAGTTAGCAAACGTCTACCAGGTTTCCCTATCGTTTTGCATGGTGCTTCATCAGTAACACAAAGCGATGTTCAAATCATTAACCAATTTGGTGGTAAAATGCCTGATGCTATCGGTATTCCCGAAGAAATGCTACGTAAAGCTGCTTCAATGGCTGTTTGTAAAATCAACATTGACTCAGACTTGCGTCTAGCTCTAACAGCTTCTCTACGTCAATATATGTTTGAGCACCCAGATCACTTTGACCCACGTCAATATCTATCACCAGCTCGTGATCACATCAAAGAACTAGTTGCACACAAACTTATCAGCGTTTTGGGTTGTGCAGGTAAAGCATAATTTATCTTAATAAATATTTTTACAGTAACAGTCAAAAGTTTTACTTTTGACTGTTATTTTCTTTGCTTTTTTTTATATTATATGCTATAATCACATCATAGTATTTTATATTGATTATATAAAAAAATTAAATTTAACATAATTTTAGAGGTGTATTTTGAGTAATTTTCGTTTTTGTTGTCCTTGTAACTTTGGATTAGAAAGTGTCCTTTCCGGAGAAGTTAAACGTATAGAAGGACAAGATATAACAGTAACTGACGGTAGAGTTGAATTTAGCGGTGATGAAAATATGCTTGCTCGTGCCAATCTTTGGCTACGAACAGCAGAGAGAGTACAAATAGTTTTGGGAAGTTTTAAAGCACAAACTTTTACTGAACTTTTTGATAGTGTAGAAAAACTACCACTTCAAGATTTTATCGGTAAAAAAGATGCTTTCCCTGTTAAAGGTTGGTCTCTTAACTCACAGCTTCACAGTATTCCAGACTGTCAAGCCATCATAAAAAAAGCTATTGTAAAAAAACTTTCTTCCGTTTATGGTGTAAATTGGTTTGAGGAAACGGGCGCTGTACATCAAATTCAGTTTTCTATACTGCGTGACCAAGTGACAATTATGCTTGATACAAGTGGCCCAAGCCTACACAAACGTGGCTACCGTCGTATCAGTAATGCCGCACCAATAAAAGAAACTTTGGCTGCCGGTATTCTTGACCTTGCAAGAATATATCCGGATACACAAATATATGATCCTTTCTGTGGTTCAGGCACATTCCTAATAGAAGCAGCATACAAGGCGAAAAATATTGCTCCGGGAATATACCGCCGTTTTTCCACTGAAAAATGGAGTGAAATTCCGCAAAAAATATGGAAAGAAGAACGTGAAAGAGCTGTATCAATGGTTCGTCGTGATATAACATTCAGAGGTGTTGGCAGTGATATTCAGCCGGAATGTGTAAATCTTACACTTGAAAATGCTAAAAAAGCAGGTATCCCAAACAGTATTACAGCAACAACCGCTGATATACGCAATTTTAAATTACCTGACACACGTTCTATTGTGGTATGTAACCCACCATATGGCGAAAGACTCTCTGATGAAAAAGAAGTAATAGAACTATACAAAACAATGGGCAAAATATTTGTACCAAACGAAAATGTTTCTTTCTACATTATCAGTTCGCTTGAAAACTTTGAAGAAGTATTTGGCAGAAAAGCCGATAAGAGGAGAAAGCTTTATAATGGTATGGTTAAATGTCAATTATTTAGTTATCTACGTACAAATAAATAATTAATATAATGATAATCAATATATTAATTTTATTTTAATATTTACTGTTATTTCTCCCTTATATATTACTTTGCGTGTTTATCCCTACGTCAAAATTAATATATACTCCAAAACAAATAGAAAAATTTTAGATAAATATAATTGCACTGTTATTTTATATAAAAAATATTGATTAAAATTAACTTCTAGATACTTTTATTTTTGCAAAATAATATTAAATTATATATATATATTCTGGCAAAATAATTATCAGGGTATTGATGAACCCTCTACTCCGATACAAAAAAATTAGAAGTCCACAATGAAAATTAATACTTGACTAATGAATTACTATATTATGTAACTTCTGAAATTGTAAATCAAATACACAAAAGTGATAAAATAATATCATTGAATTAATATTCAATTCTAACCCATTAGTATTTAAAATACATCAGTTCTGCAAGACCGAAAATACTTTTATCTCAATTTAATCAGTCAAAAAATGGAGTGATATAAATCACTCCGTTTTTATTATACACTCTTTACATTAACACTATTTTCTAACACACACTTTACATTAAATAAAATTATATTAATCAGAATACCAAGAAAAATTTACCTAGGAATAGTACTGAAAGAAGTACTGTTATCCAAGAAATTTCTTTTACTCTACCTGTACATAGTTTAATTGCTGTATATGCAATAAGACCAATGCCGATACCATTACCTATACCACCTGTTACCATCATAAATACAAGCATAAGAACAACAGGAACTGATTGTGCAACATCTGAATAGTCTACTTCTTTTAGTGAACTAATCATAAGAACACCTACATATACCAAAGCTGCTGATGTTGCCGGTGGTGGAATTAATGCAGCAATAGGCGCTATAAACATACAAAGTAAAAACATTATAGCTGTTGTTAGTGATGTTAGACCTGTACGTCCACCTTCCTCTACACCTGCGGCAGATTCAATAAATGTTGTAACTGTTGATGTACCTGTGCATGCACCGATACATGTCGCAATAGAGTCTGAAAGCATAGCTTTGTTCATATTTTCCATTTCGCCTGTTTCTGTAAGCATATTTGCTTTTTTGGCTGTACCGATAAGTGTACCTATCGTATCAAACATATCAACCATACAAAAAGAAATTATTGTCATCACGGCTGAGAATACACCAATGCTGAATAGTCCTTTAAAATCAAATTTGAGGAATGTCAAATTTAACATATCTTTAAAAGGTGGTATAAATGAAGCACCTTCCAAAGTTACAAAAGGATTATTGCCAAGAATAAATGAGCCTGCCCAATAGAAAACAGATGCACCAACTATACCAAATAGTATTGAACCTATTACGTTTTTATAAGCAAGTACAGATATTAGCAAAATCCCAACAAATAATGTAAGAACATACAAAATCATTGTTGGGTAAGCATCACCCATAGCCGCCTTTGTGGCACTTGGACCATTTGTAAAGAATGAACCCAACATATAGAAAACACCTTTATCTGTGAAGATACCTGCATTTGAACCCAAACCTATATTTACAAGCATTAGACCTATACCGGCTGGTATACCCAAACGTACTGAACCAGGGATAGCTACAACTATTTTTTCACGTACTTTTAGAAGTGTAAGTATTGTGAAAAATATACCGGAAATAATAATTATTGCAAGACCGGCAGGAAATGCCTCTACATAGCTTACACCCATAGAAGCGGCTATTGTTGCCACTATTGTTGCAAAATATGAATTAAGTCCCATACCCGATGCCAATGCAAAAGGTTTATTTGCCAAAAATGCCATTAGGACTGTTCCTGCAAAAGCAGAAAGTACAGTTGCCAAAAATACAGCATTCCACAAATCTTTACCATGTGCGCCAAAACCTGTAAGTAAGTTTGGATTTAGGGCAATTATGTATGCCATTGTCATAAAAGTTGAAAGACCAGCAACTATTTCAGTTTTCACATTAGTACCATGTTCTTTCAGATGAAAGATTTTTTCTAACATTAAAAGTTCCTCCAAAAAATTATATATTTCATACTGTTCACTATAATAAACAATATATAAACAAAAAAGGCAAGAATGAGTATTCATTCCTGCCCCAAAAATTAAAAACAAAGACAAATCAATATTAAATATAGTTATATTTGTATGCCATTTTATTTTCAATATTATCATAGTCATGAACACCCATAGCGTGAAAATTTACGGTCATCACGTAGAAACATCTGCTCCATATTTAACAGATTATATGTGTGTAATTGTTATTATATTTTATTTAAAAATTATATGTCAATATTATAAATATTTTGTAAAAAAAAATCAATATGCAAAAATAGACAAAAATTATTTTTTTCTAGCACTTTTTTAGTAATTTAGCTATATTTTTATATATAAATCAAGACAAACCTTACAAATAAAAACAATATAAAAGCCATATATGAGGAAAAATACATCAATTTATTGACCTTTTCTATATCTTCATATTCTGTAATCTTCTTTTTATCCCCTATAAAATCTTTCTTACAAAGTATTCCCCTATAATATGTGTCACCTGCAAGCTGCAAACCCAATGCACCTGCACAAACGGCCTCTGTATGCGCTGAATTTGGACTTGTATGCTTTCTTTTATCTCTTTTCCATATCTTATAAGCATTTTTAGAATCATATCCACAAAAAATTGATGCAGCTATCATTAAAAGAGCAGAAACCCTTGACGGTATATAGTTTATGACATCATCTGCCTTCGCAGCAAATCTACCAAAATACATATATTTATCATTTTTATATCCCACCATAGAATCCATTGTATTTACTGCTTTAACAAAAAAACCGCCTACACAGCCTAACAAAAAAGTAAACATCATGGGTGCTATTACTCCATCGGAAAAATTTTCAGCTACTGTTTCCACTGCCGCCGCCGATACCTTTTCTTCATTCAAATTCTCTGTATCTCTACCAACTATCATTGATAGTTTATATCTTGCTTTTTCCAAATCACCTTTTTTAAGTTCTTCATAAACATACATACTCTCAGTTTTCAGTGATTTTATAGCAAGAATTTGCCAAAACATTATACTTTCTATTACTATATATATCCATATATTTATCTTTTTTGCCACAAACAAAATTATAAATGGTATAATAGTCGATATTATAACCACTGTAATCCACAAAAAAATGCCTGCTATATATTCCTCTTTTTTTGTTTTTGAAAAAAGTTTTCTATATAAAATTTCGGTTTTTCTTATTAACCAACCTATAAATCTTATTGGGTGTGGCAAACAATGTGGATCACCTATAATCAAATCCAAAATAAACCCCAACACACAGGATAAAACTGTAATTGTCATACTACTCACCTATTTTTAAATCATAAAATTTTTCATCATCACTTACAGAAAAAGTATAATAGTTTCCATTCTTTAAATTATAGTCATAAAAATTGCCACTAAAATAATAATGAAGAATGGACATAATAACTCCACCATGAAAGATAAATGCAACTGTTTTATTACTATTCTTATACAAATTTATATACTTATTAAAAGTCTTTACACATCTCTCTTTAAACTCTTTTAAACCTTCGCCATTTGGATATACAGCATTTTCTCCCATATTCAAAAAATCATTATATGACTCTATATCTTTTAAATCATTATGACTTTTGTTTTCATAATCACCAAAATTACATTCTTTTAGGTTATTTTCGATTGTATAGTACATATTTGGATATATTATTTCGCATGTTTGAATACATCTCTTTAAGGGTGACGTTATTAATATATCTATACTAGGATATGTATTTTTTTTTAATTCAAATATTGCTTCATCAAGCAGTACTTCATCTGTTGTACCTATATATCTGTGTAAAGTATTTCCATAGGTTTTTCCATGTCTGATAAAGACAAAATTACACATCTTTTATTATCTCCCCTATTCCACACCATACACGATGTATTTTGTTAGACTTTTGGGCAATAATCGAAGTTATCTTCCCAACCATATCTCTATACTCTCTCTCAAATTTGTCTATCGGAACAAGACCTCCACCTATTTCTGTACAAATTATTATTTTATCATCATTATATAACAAAAATTCTTCTATTTCATCAATAGGATTCTTATTTTCTTTAAGCATCGTATTTATTATTCTTTCCAATCCGATTATCACTTTCTTATTGCTTGATAAATAACCGTCAGCTACATCATCAAGAGATAAATTGTATAAATTAAGTATATAATCTGTTTTACCCTGATATGCTCCTCCTATTACAAGTTCCAATGTATCATAACCCCTTTGCATAATAATAAACTAAGCGGAACAAAAAGTTCGTATATACACAAAAACCAACCTGCAAGGTCTCCTGTTATTCCACCAAAATATTTATACGATTTATATCTATAATAAGCAAATATAAGAGCAGTTGTTGCTAAAATAATTATAAAATACTTTATACTGTAATCCAATAAAAGCAAAAATATTATGCTTATAAATATTGATAAAACAATTAATACTGTTTGTCTGTCAGATGCCTTATTAAAGGTGTGCAAATAACCATCATTTTTTGCATTTTTGAATAAAATCACAGAAAAGGCACTCATTATTCTTGAAATGGTAAAAGAAAGGCATACTATAATAATCTCGTTATTTTCAAGCCCTGTCATAACGGCAAAATATAAAAGGAAATATACACAAGTATTTATAATTGCAAAAGCTCCGCAATTACTGTCTTTTAAAATTTCCAGTTTTTTTTCTTTATCTCCCCACGAAGCAAGCGCATCTTGAACATCACAAAATCCATCAAGATGTATTCCCCCTGTTACCAAAAGAGAAATAGCAATAAATCCTGCCGAAAAAATCATATTATTATACTCAAAAACATTGCAAATATTGTACCAAAAATAATTTAATAGCCCCAAAACCGTACCTATCAAAGGAAAAAAGCACATGGAATATTTCATATTGTCTTTTTTCCAATCAACTTTTGGTGTGGGTATGCGTGAATACATTGCAAATGCACAAAATAAAGAATTTTTAACAGACTTCAAAAATAATTCTCCTTTTTATTATACATTAAAAATAGGCCTTCTTTTTTAAAAAAGACCTATTAATTGATTATTAAACTTACATATTCGGTACATCTCTGTTTTTTGAAAAATAGAAAACAGAAATCGTTCCACAACCTGTATGCGAACCGATAACAGGCCCTATATATACAATCTTTGTTACAGCTTTACCTGTTTTTTCTTTTACCATCTCCGCAAGTTCTTTTGCTTCATCTTCTGCGTCACTATGGCAAATATAAATATTTGTTGATTTCTCAAAATCAATATTATTTGCAAGTCTGTCAGCCATTTGTTTAAATGCAGTTTTCTTACCACGAACCTTTGAATACGGAATTAATTTACCTTCATTATTCAAATAAATCATTGGCTTAATTCCAAGTGCTGTACCAACAATAGCAGCCGCTTTGCTGACACGTCCGCCACGTTGTAAATGGAACAAATCGTGTGCAACAACATCATGAACAATTTTTAGCTTATTTTTTTCAACCCAACTTGCAAGCTCTTGCATTGGCATACCTTTATTATATCTATCAAGACTTTCTGTTAAAAGCAGCCCTTGACCGGCAGAAGCACATAATCCGTCTATTACAATTATTTTTCTTTCAGGATACTTTTCCATCATCTCATCAGCTGCAATACAAACACTTTGATATGTGCCACTCAAACCTGAACTGAATGCTATATGAAGAATGTCTTTACCTTCTTTTAAGTATGGCTCAAAAAAATCTTTCACAGTTTCAGGATTTGCCTGTTGTGTTATTGGCATAGCACCTTCACGAATTTTATTATAAAATTCTTTTGGTGAAAGTTCATTACCGTTACTTCCGTAAGTAACATCATCAACAACATAAGCAAGGCAAACACATGGCAAATTGTTTTTGCTGTAATAATCCGATTCAAAATCACAGGAATTATCTGTTGAAAGTATATAGTTTTGTTCCATGTTCTTATGTCCTCCTTTTTTAAAAAAACATTATGTAATTATAATTTAATTATATTATAAAAATCAAAGCTTTCTGTGATTTCCAACTACTTCAACTTTCAAAATATTTGTTTTTGATTGAAGTTCAAGTGGCATAGCAGCTGCTATAACAACCAAATCACCATCTTCTACAATATCAATCATTTTTGCACAGTCAATTGCATGCAAAAATAGTTCATCTGATGTTGTTTGGAAACGTGACATTACAGGATATACACCCCAAGATAGAGCTAACTGATTGAATGTTTTCTCTTTTGGTGTTGAAGCAACTATTGGTTGATATGGACGGAATTTTGACATATTACGAACAGTATTACCACCCAAAGTAGGAGCAATTATAGCTTTTGCATGAATATCTTTTGCCATTGTACTTGCAGCATCACAAACAGCATTTGTATAGTCATTTTCGTCCATTTCATATTTCATATCATCGTATACTTGCATATCAAAGGCATCTTCTTCCGCTTGCTCAGCAATTTTTGCCATAACTTTTACAGCTTTTATAGGATAGTCACCCATTGCTGTTTCACCTGAAAGCATTACGGCAGACGTACCGTCAAATACAGCATTTGCAACATCAGTAATCTCGGCACGTGTCGGTGTAGGATTCTTTATCATAGATTCAAGCATTTGTGTAGCTGTTATAACCATTTTACCTGATTGATAACATTTTTTGATAAATCTCTTTTGTAGTCCGGGTAGTCTTTCATATTCAACTTCAACACCCATATCACCACGTGCAATCATTATACCGTCTGAATTACGAAGAATTTCATCAAAATTATCTACACCTTCCATATTTTCTATCTTTGATATAATTTTTATCTCATGACCTGAATTATAGTTTATAAATTTACGCATATCTACAACATCGTTTTTGCTTCTTACAAAAGATGCTGCTACAAAGTCTACATCATTTTCAATACCAAATAAAATATCTGCTTTGTCATTTTCATTGAGGTATGGCATATCAAGTTTTACACCCGGAATATTTATTCCTTTCTTTTCACCCAATTCGCCACCGCGTGTTATTGTACAAATTATATCTGTCTCAGTAAGCTCTTCAACTACAAGTTTTATCTTTCCATCATCAATAAGCACATTTGTACCTATTTCCAGTTGTTGAGGTAATGTTTGATATGTTATTGAAACCATATTCGTATCACCGTCTACTTCATTTGTAGTCAATGTAAATTTATTTCCTTTTACCAAAACAACCTTTTGCTCTTTAAGTGTTTTTGTTCTGATTTCAGGACCTTTTGTATCAAGCAAAATGGCAAGAGGACAATCCATTTCTTTTCTTACTTTTTTTAACAAATCAATAGTCCCCTTATGATATTCGTGTGAACCATGTGAAAAATTAAGTCTTGCAACGTTCATTCCTGATTTAATAAGCTCTTTTATGGTTTCTTCATTACGTGTAGCAGGGCCTATTGTACAAACAATTTTTGTTTTACGCATAAATTTTTAAATCCTTTCTTTTTATAAAATCTCTGATATCTCTTAAAAATATATTATTTTATCACCAAT
>JAHHTR010000030.1 GCA_020024515.1 Angelakisella sp. | reverse complement strand
ATAAAAATTCCCCCTATGGTAGTTTATTTTATTCTACCATAAGGGGTTTCTTTTTCTATGTCCGTTTTTACTGGACTTGTTCAGCATTCAACGGGTGGTTTTGATTTATTAAGTTACACTTCTTGTATAACAGTTATTATCATTGGTTTTCGTTTAGTTGTTGTAAATATAAAGTCGGTTAAATCATCACGTATTTTGTTTTTGATAGAATTAATATCACGTGAATTGATAGGATAGAATTTATCAAGTGTATGCATAAGTATTCTTGACGCGTCATTCAGTAGTTCTTCGGAGTCTTTCATATATACAAATCCACGGGAGATAAGCTCAGGTCCTGCAACTACTTCGCCTGTGTTTGAGTCGACTGTGATAACAGCAACAAGCAGTCCTTCTTCTGCAAGAAGTTTTCTGTCACGCAAAACAATACTGCCGACGTCACCTATACCAAGTCCGTCAACGAGTACTTTACCGGCTGGTACAATGCTTGTCTTTTTCATATTTATTCCATCGGTTTCTATAACTTGTCCTATATCGGCAACAATAATATTTTTTGGTGAATAACCCATACTTTTTGCTATTTCAGCATTTTTTACAAGGTGCTTATATTCACCATGTACGGGCATATAGAATTTTGGCTTTGTAAGTGCGATTATTGTTTTTATTTCGTCTTGACATGCGTGTCCCGATACGTGTATATCATACATACGGTCATATATAACTTGAGCGCCTAGTCTCATAAGTTCATTTATTACTTTACCAACGTGTTTTTCGTTTCCCGGAATAGGTGTAGCTGATATTATGATATAGTCATTCGGTGTAATTTTAACCTGTCTGTGGTCACCTGTTGACATTCTTGCGAGTGCACTGAGCGGTTCACCTTGGCTGCCTGTACTGATTACTACAAGTTGTCCATCAGTGTAGTTATTCATAGTTTCAATATCAACAAAGACTCCTTCTTTTACTTTTAAGTAGTCAAGTTCAATAGCTTTTTGAACAACATTTACCATACTTCTGCCAAATACCGCAATTTTTCTCTTTGATTTAACAGCTGCATCAACAACTTGTTGAATACGGTATACGTTACTTGCAAATGTTGCGATTACTATACGTTTACCCATAGCTTCGTGGAATAGCTTATCAAAGCTGTAACCAACTGTGCGTTCGCTTTTGCTGTAACCTTCTTTCTCAGCATTTGTACTGTCGCAAAGCAGTGCAAGTACGCCTTCGTCACCAAGTTCGCCAAGTCTACGCAAGTCTATAATATCACTGTTACCCGCAATAGGAGTATAGTCAATTTTAAAGTCGCCTGTTTGAATAACAACACCTGCGGGAGTGTGTATAGCAAGTGCGCAGCTATCGGGGAAAGAATGGTTTACATGTATAAACTCAACTGACATTTGTCCTGTATAGTATGTTTGTCGAGGTTCAACAACATGTAGTTTCGATTTTTCAAATAAGCCATGTTCACGAAGTTTGCCTTCGATTAGTCCCATAGCAAGCTTTGTTGCATATACCGGAATATTAAAGTCACGTAGAAAATATGGAATAGCACCTATATGGTCCTCGTGTCCGTGTGTTATAAACAGTCCTTTTACCTTGTCAATATTTCGTGCAAGATAGGTAAAATCGGGTATAACCAAGTCTACGCCAAGCATATCGTTATCCGGAAAAGCAAGTCCGCAGTCAACAATCAATATTTCATTGTTGTATTCGTATGCTGTCATATTTTTACCGATTTCACCAAGTCCGCCAAGTGGTATAATTTTTAGTGGGAAAGGTGATTTTACGGCATTTTTATTTTGATTTTTTGATTTATTGTTTTTCTTATTGCTATTTGGTTTTTTATTATTTGTCAGAATATTAACATCAAGATTATTTTTTGTATTAGTTTTTTTGTTAGGTTTATTACTGTTGTTTTTTGAAACTTTCTTTGTTTTTTCTGCTGTTATATCACTTGCTTGTTTGTTTGTCTTGTTTTGTTTATTTTTGTTATTTTGTGCTCTTTTTTTATTGGTATTTTTCTTTTCCAATTCTTTTATTGTATCATTTGTAAGGATTTCAATTGCTTTTTTTGCGTTATTTTCTTTTGATACTGTATTTGTATTGTTTTTCTTTATTTTTTCTGTAAAGCCTTCCGGAATTTTCAGCAGTTTATCCAGTGTAGGTGTTGGCTTAAATGTCTTATTATTGTTATTATCTGTCAATTTAACTCCTCCATTTCATTTTTCTTTGGTTTTAATTGGGTATAAATATGTAAAGTTTTTCTATATTTATTTTTGTACCCATTACGGCGTGTTTATTCGTATTACATTTAATATTTTTAAATATTTATCGCTAATATACATCTGTTAATAATATTTTTTATAAAATTGCATAGTTATCCTATAAAAGCTATAATTTTAACATATGTTTATTTAATTGGGTTAAATATGTATTAATTAAATAAACAAAAATTGATATTTCTTTGATTATAATATTTATTTATGCAACAACAAAAGAGTGATAAAAATTTACTGTTTTTTTATCACTAAAAGAAATATAAGTATTTGTTTTTTTTATATAAAAAGTTGCAAACACTATTGCAACTAAGCCGTCTAATTTTAGTTCAATTTAATGATTAATAAAAATAATTTTTATAAATTTATAGTAACCAAAAGAATATTTATAAAAATTATAACTGCATAACTATAATAATTATTTTAATTATATAGTTAAAAATATTTTATGTCAAGCATATATTGTCAGATAGTGTCTATATGCCTTCTAGGTTAAAGCAAGGTGTATACTCCTCGCTTGCGGAAGATAGGTCTTGACAATAGCCATCAAATATGGAATCTTCCACTCTTTCCATGACTCTGTCTATTTCCCATTGTTCCAATTTTCTTTTGAGAAAATCTATATTTCCATCATAAAAAGTAGGTGTATATTGGCTCATTATACTTATCAAAATTTCGTCTGATAAAAATATATTTTCAAGTTCATTTATTATATCAAGTGTATCTGATGTATTATTGGGTATTACAAGGTGGCGTATTATTACGCCTTTTTTTAGTATTCCATTATCGTCAAATGTATATTTACCACACTGTCTAACCATTTCCTGTATAGCAGGCATAGTTTTTTCGTAGTAGTTGGGTGCTTTTGAAAGTGCCTTTGAAAGAGAAGAATTCATATATTTTAAATCTGTAAGATAAATATCAATTTTGCCATCTAACAGTTTAAGTGTTTCAACATTTTCATATCCGCTTGTGTTATAGACAACAGGAATATGAAGCTTGTCTTTTACTAAATCAAGTGTCTGTGATATTTGCATAGCAAAGTGTGTAGGGGTAACCAAATTTATATTGTGTGCATTTTTTTCTTGCAGTTCCAAAAATATTTCAGCAAGTCGCTCTATGTTTATTTCTTTGCCGAAATTTCCCGCACTTATATCTTTGTTTTGACAAAATACACATTTTAGTGGGCAACCTGAAAAAAACACAGTGCCTGAACCTTGTGAACCACTGATACAGGGTTCTTCAAAATAGTGAAGTGACGCACGTGCAATTTTTACAGTGGAAGTACCACCGCAAAAGCCCTGTTTCTCATATCTATCTATACCACATTTGCGTGGGCATATTTTACAATTATGCAAATCCATTTGTTTCTCTGACTTTCTTATGTTATTATTTTAGTTTATTCCTAATTTCTGTTTATTCTCTTTTGCATACGAATATCATTACCATTAAATTTAAAAGCTTTGTATCCGAAAAGTATTCTTGATGCTATACGGTTTTCATATTTTGTGGATAAAGTTTGCAAATCTACATTGGTTGTTATTACTGTTGCTTGATTATTTATTATTCTTTGATTTATAACATTGTATATAACCGATTGTGTAAAACTTGTAATAAATTCTGAGCCGAGGTCATCAATAATCAGTAGTGGCACAGTGTATATATCTTCTGTAATTTCTCTATCCATAAAAGTCGGTGATTTATCAAAACGCACACGTTCAAAGGCATCTATAAGCTCTTGTGCGGAAAGAAAACGGGCATGGCTTATTTTATCTTTTTGTATTGCATTATTTGCTATTGCAAGAGAAAGATGTGTTTTACCAAGTCCCGTACCTCCCAAAAATAGAAGACTTTCAGGATTGTAGGCTATATTTTCGCTATAATTTATGCAGTATTCCAGCAGTTTTTCCATGTTTTTTCTGCATTCGTTACCTATATCGTCACTGATAGGATAGTAGTTTAGTTTAAAGTTTGCAAAATCGCAGATGGTATCACCTATATTTTGTGGTAAAGCAAAACCGCTGTATTGTCTCAATAGTTCTGCATAGCACTTGCAACGTTTTCCCTTATAAAAACCTGTATCTTCGCAAAGCGGACAGCGATATTTAATATCCAAAGCATCTTTTGGATAACCTAATTTTTGGATAATCTCAATTTTTTTATCATGTAATAATTTTATCTGTTTTTTTATTGTATTAATTTTTTCGGTATTGCCTGAAATTGCTGTTATTGCTATTTCTTTTGCAATTCCCGCTATATCGCTGTCGATATTATATAGAATAGGTGCTTTTTGATATATTTCATCTTTTAATTTTTGTTGTGTGTTTATTGCTGTATCTCTGTATTTCGATAGTATTTCTTTAACTTTTTCTTTTGTCTGTTGTTCATTCATATATTAAAACCCCATATTGCTTTTAAATACCTTTTCAATATCATTTATATCAAATGAGTTCATACCTGTGGTTTTATCAAGTTTGCTTGTATTTATTTTTGAATTAGTGTTGTTTTTATCGTATTTTGTGGATTCTTCTATTGCTTGTTTAATGGTGCGAACTCCGTTTTTGTTCCAGTTTTCAAGTGTTGTATTTACGTATGCAATAATGCTCTTTTCAGGTATTTCGTTTTTGGTTGCCCTTTCATAAGCTAATTCTATTATAGGTGCATCATAACCAAACTCTTCATACCATTTTATTATACAATCTTTCTCTTTTAATGTTAAGTTTCTTTCAATTTTAAACATACTTTTTACTTCATTGTTATTAGTATTGCGATTGTCAAGTAAAATTATGTAGTTTTCGGCGCTTTCCAAAGTATCTATACCGTTTTCAACCCATGTTTTAAGCTCTGTTATAATGGAATACATACTGTTTTTACCGTTTTGTATACAGTAAGCAACAACCATTAACATATATTCTGGGTCAAGATTCATATAGACATAGTAGTATATAAATTCTTCTAACTCGGTGGGGGAAATAGGCTTTGCAAGTTGAAGTTGCAGTTCTTCTGTCAATATAGAAATATTTGGATCTGTTAAACTCATCTCGTGAATTTGTGCTGGAGATAGTTTTGCTCGTGAATGTTGTATTTTTATTACTTGATCTTTATCGTTTTTATTATTTATTGTGGTTGTCATAGGTACACTACTTGCTGTATCTTTTTTGTGTTCCTGCTCTGTTTTTTTCTTAGTATCGTTTTTTTTGTAAGTTTCGGTAGTTTCTATATCTAATTTTTCTTCGCCCTCACGAAGTATTTTTGTCTCTGTCTTTGTATGACTGGTGGTACTTTGAAAAATATCGGTAGTTTCCCAGTAGGAAAGGCAGTCCTCTACGTTTTCCACTGTTAGTGAAAGAGTATTTGCTATTTTATGTGTATCAATAACGTCTTCGCCATATCGCAAAGCCATTAGCAGTACTTTTAATTGCAGTTCTGAGCATAGTTTGATGTGTCTGTCTATTAATTTTGTGGGGACTGCAAAAATGCTCCCCCACAAACCAAAATTAACTTTAAATTCCATTACAACCTCATTTTATCGTTAATCAGAGAATGACCTAATGTCATTTGCTTTCTCTATATAATATGTGAATATTTATTAAAATATAATTTCAAATAAATATAAAAATCTTTGTTTAAATTTATATATTTTTTATTAAACTGAACACAAAAAAAGTTTTACTTAAATTTTTTAAGAAAATTGTATTTTTATAGGGACAAATTCCATATAAATCAGTGTTATAAAACAGTAAAGTTGTGACTCAAACAGTCCTCAGGAATGTTTAAGATGAGAATGAAAGACACCTTACAATATTAAAACATTTGTGTTTAATTTATTTCAAATATTTTGTCAATTTTTGTGTTTTTTAGCTGTCTAAACAGTATAACATAATATATGTTCTTTTTCAAATAAATATCGAACTTTTATTTATATAAATAATGTAAAAATAGGTGTAATATTATACATTTTTTAAAATAACGCAAAAAAACAGCTTACTACAATAAATATATATACCTATTATAGTAAGCTGAATATTAAATGTTATTTACTGATTGTTGTTGTTTCGGAATTAGTACATTCCGCCCATACCACTCATATCAGGTGTCATTGGAGCTTGTCCGGCAGGCTCTTTTTTGTCTGTTACAAGGCTCTCTGTTGTTAGAACCATTGCAGCTATTGAAGAAGCATTTTCAAGTGCTGAACGTGTAACTTTTGTTGGGTCAACTATACCGTTTGCTATCATATCGCAGTATTCTTCGTTATATGCATCAAAGCCATAGCCAACTTTTCCGCTGTTGATAATTTTATCAATGATTACTGAACCTTCAAGTCCGCTGTTAGCAGCTATTTGACGAACAGGTTCTTCCAATGCACGACGCACAATCTTAATACCTGTCTTTTCGTCACCTTCTGCTGTTGCAATTAGTTCTTCAACCGCTGGAATAGCATTTAGCAGAGCTGTACCGCCACCTGCAACGATGCCTTCTTCTACTGCTGCTTTTGTAGCGGCAAGAGCATCTTCAATACGAAGTTTCTTTTCTTTCATTTCAACTTCTGTTGCAGCACCTACTTTTATAACAGCTACGCCACCGCTAAGTTTAGCAAGTCTCTCTTGTAGTTTTTCTCTGTCAAAATCACTTGTTGTTTCAGCAATTTGGTTTTTGATTTGATTAATTCTTTCTTGAATACTTTCTTTTGCACCGTAACCGTCAACAATGATTGTATTTTCTTTTAGAACTTTTACTTGTTTAGCACGTCCAAGTTGTGCGATTGTTGTTTCTTTTAGTTCTAGTCCCAGTTCTTCTGTGATAACTTCACCACCTGTAAGAACTGCTATATCACGTAACATTTCTTTACGTCTGTCACCAAAGCCGGGAGCTTTAACAGCAACACAAGTAAATGTACCACGCATTTTGTTTACGATTAGTGTAGCAAGAGCCTCACCCTCGATGTCTTCTGCGATTATAACAAGTTTTTTACCTTGTTGAACAACTTGTTCGAGCAGTGGCAGTATTTCTTGAATATTACCAATCTTTTTATCTGTAATTAGGATATAAGCATCATCTATAACAGCTTCCATTTTGTCTGTATCTGTTACCATATATGGTGTGATGTAACCTCTGTCGAATTGCATACCTTCAACAACTTCGCTGTATGTCTCTGCTGTTTTTGATTCTTCAAGAGTGATAACACCGTCTGCTGTTACTTTTTCCATAGCTTCTGCAATTAGTTTACCGATTGCTTCGTCACCGCTTGATACTGTTGCAACTCTTGCGATATCTTCGGAAGAACCAACTTTTGCACTGTTTTTAACAACTGCTTTAACAGCTACTTTAACAGCTTTTTGTATACCTTTTTTTACAACCATTGGGTTTGCACCAGCTGTAACGTTCTTCATACCTTCGCGTACAAGAGCTTGTGCAAGTACTGTTGCTGTTGTTGTACCGTCGCCTGCCGCGTCATTTGTTTTTGTAGCAACTTCACGTACAAGTTGAGCACCCATATTTTCAAATGCGTTATCAAGCTCAATTTCTTTTGCTATTGTAACACCGTCATTTGTGATTAGAGGACTACCGAATTTCTTATCAAGAACAACATTTCTGCCTTTTGGTCCAAGTGTGATTTTTACTGTATTTGCAAGTTGGTCAATACCACTTTGCAGAGCTTTTCTAGCATCTTCGCCATATATAATTTCTTTTGCCATAATATTATTTTCCTCCTAAGTTTATTTTTATATATAATATAGTAAGAATTTAAATTAATTATTCAACGATTGCCAAAACATCAGATTGACGTATAATTATAAATTCTTCACCGTCAAGCTTAACTTCTGAACCTGCATATTTACTCAAAAGAACTTTATCACCAACATTTAGGTACATTTTAACTTCGTTACCGTCAACTATACCACCTTCACCTACTGCTATAACTTCGGCTACTGTTGGCTTCTCTTTGGCAGCACCTGCAAGGATAATACCACTTTTTGTTGTTTCCTCTGCTTCTAACATTTTAACGACTACGCGATCTAATAAAGGTTTTATTGTCATATCTAAAATTCCTCCTATTTTTAATTATTGGCACTCTGTATATATGAGTGCTAATTGATTACAATTAATATTGTAACTCTTTTTTAAATAAAATCAAGTGCTTTTTTTGAATTTTATAAAAAAACAACAAATTTAATAGTTTATTAAAAAATACCGATTTGTTTTTGTTAATACAAAAATTTTACGATATTTTATTATATTTTTCGATATAGGTTGATTTTTATTTGATTTTGTACTATTATATAAGTTGTAGTGTATACACAATTTTATGATTATTAAAGATAAAATTGTCAAAAATTATACAAAATATAGTAGAAGGAAGGTTATTTATTTAATGAAGGTTTTAGTAATTAATGCAGGTAGTTCATCATTGAAATATCAACTTATTGATATGAGCAACGAAGAAGTTTTGGCAAAAGGTAACTGTGAAAGAATAGGTGTTGATGGTAAAATAGGTCATAAAACACACACAGGTTATGAAGTAGAATACAATATCTCTTTCCCAACACACAAAGAAGCATTTATGGAGCTTGTAAAAGTACTTACAGAGGGCGAAGGCAAAGTAATTGAAAGTCTTAAAGAAATTGCTGCTGTTGGCCACAGAACACTACACGGTAGTGAAAAGTACAAAGTTTCAACACTTATTACAGATGAAGTTATCAGTGATATAGAGGCATTCTCAGATCTAGGCCCTCTACACAACCCACCGCAAGCTCTTGCAATGCGTGCTTGTCGTGAAGTTTTCGGTGATGTTCCAATGGTAGCTGTATTTGATACATCTTTCCATCAAACAATGCCGCCAAAAGCTTATATGTTTGCTATTCCTTATGAGTACTATGAAAAATACAGTATCCGTAGATATGGTTTCCACGGAACAAGCCACCGTTTTGTAAGTGGAAGATACACAGAGCTTACAGGTAAAGCTCCACGTCTAATCACTTGCCACCTTGGTAATGGTAGTTCAATAGCTGCAATAAACAATGGTAAAGTTATGGATACATCAATGGGTCTTACTCCACTAGATGGTTTTATTATGGGTACACGTTGTGGCGCTATCGACTCATCTGTTGTAACATATATTGCTAAAAAAGATAACTTGACACCTGACGAAATGAGCGATATTTTAAACAAAAAATCAGGTTTCTTGGGTGTGTCAGGTGTATCAAGCGATTGCCGTGACCTTAAAAAAGCTGCTGATGAGGGCAATGAAAGAGCAAAACTTGCTCTAGATATGCTGGTATATCAAATCAAAAAAGTTATCGGTGGATATGCTGCCGTTATGGGTGGTGTTGATGCGATCGTATTCACAGGCGGTATCGGTGAAAACGATGATGAAATTCGTGCAGGTATCCTTGACGATATGGATTATATGGGTGTTAAATACGATGCTGAAAAGAACAAAACACGTAAAGAAACACAAATTACAGCAGAAGGTTCAAAAGTTGATGTTTGGGTAATTCCAACAAACGAAGAAATTCTGATTGCTCGTGATACAGTTGAAATTGCAAACCTGAAATAATTTTAATGTTTAATGTGGATTAATCATGTAAGGTAAAATATTTGCTATGGGAAATACGATTAACTTAAATTCCAAAAGTTCAGATAAAGATGCTTTGGTTATGAGTAATGGTTTAACAGATGTTTTTATCAGTGTATTGTCTTTGAGTGGTTCTAGACTTGCCAAAACGGCAGACGAAAAAAGATTGATAATATGGCTTTCGGAAAAAGACCAAAGCGCTGTCGGCAGTGGAGTGGTGGGCTTTGATATTTCCGATATGCCATGGAATACACAAACTTTTGAGGAAAACAGACAATTTTTGTTACAGACAGTCAAATTGGCAAAAGAGAAAATATGCTGGGAAAATCTTGACTATGAGCCTAATACAGAATTTTTGTTTCCACAATTGGATAAGTTTTATAATTTGATAGAAAAATTTAATGTTATGGATATTGCGCAAGATAATTTGGAAGAATGGTTGGAAATCGCAGATAAAGATGACCCTGTACTTAACGGTTTTCCGTTATGTCCAAAACATAAAACATTGCTCACTGCCTTTGGTTGTCAGGTATGTAATAATTAACTTATAATTATATGGCGAAGATAAGTGATATTTTAACATAAATTTAAACATTAATAATTTAAAGAAATAGCGGTATAACTTACATTTGTTTTGTGAGTTATACCGCTAAAATATTTTATAGATAGATTTAATATTTTAAATTATAGTATTTCTTTGCGTAATTCTTCGTTGCTTAGTGTTGAAAGCATAAATGGTGGTACATCAAAAACAGTAATTGCGCCACGTCTGTTTTCTCTGTACATTCTAACTGTGGCACGTGCATAGGCAACAACAACCGATGCTGTAAATTCCGCATTGGAATCAAGTTTTAATGAAAATTCTACTACATGGTTATGTTTATTGTTATTGGTTTGACCTGTTCTGAATACAAAACCGCCATGTGGCATTTTCTGATGATTTTCTTTAAATTCTTCTTCGGTGATAAAATGTACAACCGTATTGTAATCGGCAAAATAGTTTGGCATTGTTACAATTTGTTTTTCAATCTTTTGTGTATCCGCACCGTCTTTTACAACAACAAAACATTCACGCAAATGTTTGTCACGAGTGCTGAGTACTGGATTTGTACATTGGCGAACTTGATTTACTGCTTCATCAATTGGAATAGTGTACTGAATACCCATTTTTACACCATCTATTCTGCGTATTGCGTCAGAATGTCCTTGACTGACACCCTTACCCCAAAATGTATATGTTTCGCCATGTGGCAAAATAGCATTGCCAAGTACACGCATGGTGCTGAACATACCAGGGTCCCAGCCACAGGAAATCATTGAAATATGGTTATTTTTTTTTGCGACACTGTCAACTTTTTCGAAATATTCCGAAATTTTTGCGTGTGTGTCAAAAGTATCTATTGTATTGAATTTTTGTGCATATATCGGTGTTTGCTTTGGTAGGTCGGTTGCAGAACCGCCGCACAAAAACATAATATCAATTTTATTTATGAGTGTGTCAATATCATTTTCGTGTATTACAGAAATATTTTGAGTAATTGGTGTTATTGTATCCGGACTGCGTCGGGTAACTATTGATACAAGTTCAAAATCGGGATTTTGCATAAGTGAAAGTTCAACAGCTTTGCCGATATTTCCATATCCGCTGATGGCAACTTTAATTTTTTCCATAAAATACTACCGCCCTTTTCTTTTTATTTATTATAAATATATTTTAAAATACCGTAAATATTATATAAATATCTACGGTATAGAAAAATTATTTAAGTTTACGTATTAGTTTTGGTCTAAATTGATAGATGTATATATAATGACAAGATTTTACGGCATAGTCATATATTATAAAAAATATATTGCCAAAAGCAAGCATTATAAGAAATGTGAATTTACCGAATTCGGTAAATTTTTTCGGTGTGGAAAATAAGTTTATAAAGATTAAATAAGCGATTGTTACAGATACATTGAAAATTAAAAATTTTATTAATATTTTCAAAAATTTATTTTTAATTTTATTTAATTCAAGATATATAGACGGATAGTATCCAAAGAAGAATAAAAACAGCAGTGCAGATTCCTTTACGGGAACAATAAACAATCCTAAAATAGAGACTGCAAAATATACTATAAGTGCTGTTTTGAAATTTATATCAATAACAATAGCTATTAAAATAAAACCTGCAAAAGCGGGTAGGGCATATTCACCGAATGGTATAAGTCCTGTTAAAAACATTATAACAAGTGACAGTGCCGCAATCAGACCACCCATTGCAACCTGTGAACTTTTCTTTATTTTATTTTGAGACATTTTCTCGCCTGCCTTTATTTATTAGCAACCATTACCGCAACAGTCACAACAGCAGTTTGCACAGTATAGAGTTGCACATATATCGCAACAGCTAAGCCCTGTATTCATTTGCGGTCTGCCATAACTGTATGCATGCTGACGTTGATAAGCCATTCTTTGCAGTGCCGCACGATACTCTTGGTTTGTAGGGTTCATTTGGCATGCAGTTGAAAAATATTGAAATGCGTAATCTGTCCACCCTCGATTATAGTATACAGTACCTTTTAAAAAGTACCACTCGGCATCACGTTTTTCGTTGGGAACACCGTCAAGAAGTTCTTCTGCTTCCATTGGTCTACCTGTTGTTATTAATCTACGTATATCTGAAAATTGCGATGAAGATGAAGAAGATGATGAATATGAATAGTTTGAACTATTATAGCTACTTTGTGATGAACTGTTTTTGCGTTGAGCAACAATAGTATCATAAGCCTCATTGATTTCTTTCATCTTTTCTGTGGCAAGTTCTGCAAGTGGGTTATTCACATAATTATCAGGGTGATATTTACGCGCCAACTTCCTGTAAGCATCTTTTATTTCGGCATCGGTTGCAGACTGGGAAACACCAAGTATGTTATATGGGTCAGTCATTATTAATCTCCAATCTTTCTGTTCTTTTACATTTTGTTTTTTTATTGTTCTTGTTCATAAATATATAGTCAACATTATCTTTTAAACCCAGAAACAGTATGTTTTCGATAATCGGTTCAAAATGATGAATGGTCAGTAAATTAAAAGCGTTTTGTGCTTCGGCTATTGAAAGATATACAGAATTTTTTGCAATAGCATATTTATCTGTTATATTTTCCGCATTTTGTAAATTTAAAACATTATAATTGTTTTTCTTTAAATCTTCTTCTACATCATCAATAGCGTCACAAAGATAAATATACTTTCCCATAAAATAACCCATTCTGTAAAGAGCGGGTTTCTCAATAGTATTTTGTGTTAAGTTTGCAAAAATATTTCCTAACATATCGGCTGTCGGATGACTTATTTCATCGGTAGACGTACATTTTTCTTGTTCGAGTTTTTGCTGAGTGTCCATATAGTCACGCATAAGTATATCAATTTGCGGTTGAGAGTTCTTTGCTTTTTTATATGAATGCTTTAAACACAGTATACCCAATTTTGCAAGAGTCCGTTTAAAAAAAGTTTCGTCGTTTGCAGTATCAATTAATTTATAGTACAGCATTAGCATTGCCACATCTGCTGAAAACTCAATTTCCTTGTTATTGTGGCAAGAGTTAATTTTTTTTAAAGGATTGAATGGGCAGTGTGCTTTATCAATAACAGGTGTATTTTTTGTTGTGGCAATAGCAAGCAAAGCTAAAAATGTAAAGTCATAATTCAGTGTAAACCTTGCCCAAAAGCCGTATTTTTGATCCAGTTGTTTGCATAATCCGCAATAAAGAGATTTGTATGCGTCATATTCGCATATTCGAAGTTGCGGTTTATTTATTTTAATATATCCAAACAAAAAATTCACCACCTATACAGCATATGATACACTAAATAGAGCAAAAAGAGATTAATAATTTGTAAACATAAAATAAAAGATAGAATAATTTTACAATTTTATATTATAAAAAAGGTCTTTTTCCTAAAAAACTTAGGAAAAAGACCAAATTTTATGGCAACACCGTACAATTAACACCTGCCGGTTCAAATAGTATCTTGCATAGAAATTTTTGTTTAATCTAATAAAAAATTTATTAATGCAATACATTATCTGTAATTGTGTGGTATTACATTAAATCCGCAATAACATTAAGCGCATCATTGATAAGTGAGGTTATGGATAAATCCTTTACACCTACTATTAAATTATCACATTTATTAATAGGTATAAATATTTTCTTTGCTGAACTTTCGCCGATTGCCGCAGACATTTTCGGTGTAACTTCTCCATATAGTGCGTTTGCAATAGCTATTCCGATAGGCCCTATTATTATATCAGCTTTTTGAGAATTTACAATAACTGCATTTTCACCTGTGGCTGCACAGTTAATACCTGTTTTTAGCATAGTTGATGTTGCAATGGCATTTGTACCTACTGCCATTATATCTATTTTTGGAAACTTGGATAAAATTTGTTCGATAAGTTGTTTACCGATTTTTCCACCCTGTCCGTCTACTACTAAAATTTTCATTTTCAATCCTTTTGTATTATTTTTTATTATTAAGACTAAGTTTATTCATTGCTTTTTGGAAGTACACCCAGTTCGTTAAGATATGCTTCTATTCGTTTTAGTGCTTCTATAATGTGTTCGATAGAGTAAGAATAGCTTATTCTTACAAAACCTTCTCCACTTTCTCCAAAGGCATTACCGGGAACAACAGCGACTTTTTTGCTTCTCAAAAGTCCTTCGACAAATTGTTCAGATGTCATACCTGTAATTTTTATTGAAGGGAATACATAGAATGCACCCAAAGGATTTGCACAAGTAAGTCCCATTCTGTTAAGACTTGAAACGATTAAGCCACGACGCATACCAAACTGTATTGCCATACGTTCTATTTCTTCGTCACAATTTTTCATAGCCTCAATAGCTGCATATTGACTGGTGGTAGGTGCACACATAAGTGCAAATTGATGTACTTTTGTCATTTGAGATAAAATTTCTCGTGGACCTGTGGCATAGCCAAGTCGCCAACCTGTCATAGCATAAGCTTTTGAAAAACCGTTTACAACAATGGTTCTCTCACGCATACCGTCTATTGCTGCAAATGATGTATGCTTGCCTTCGTAAGTAAGCTCTGCATATATTTCGTCAGAAAGTACGATTATATTTGTATCACGCAAAATTTCGGCTATTTTGTTCATATCATCTTTTTTCATAATAGCACCTGTTGGGTTTGCGGGATATGGAAATATAAGTAGTTTTGTCTTTGGTGTGATAGCTTTTTTTAGGTCTTCTGGCATTAGTTTAAAATCATCTTCGGCACGTGTATATATTGGTACAGGAACAGCACCGGCAAGTTTTGCTATCGGTTCGTATGCTACAAAGCATGGTTCTGGAATAAGTACTTCATCACCGGGATTAATAACCGCTCGTGTACATAAATCTATTGCCTCAGAACCGCCGACAGTTATAAGTATCTCTGTATTTGGATCATAGGATAGATTAAATCTTCTGTTTAGATATTTGCTTATTTCTTCACGCAGTGTTAAAAGTCCTGCGTTCGCTGTATACCATGTATGACCTTTTTCAAGAGATTCCATACCTGCGCGGCGAATAGAATACGGAGTTTTAAAGTCAGGTTCGCCAACTCCAAGCGATATAACACCTTCCATTGTGTTTGCAAGGTCAAAAAAACGTCTTATTCCTGATGGTTTTAAACCTACAACACAGTCAGAAAGAACTTTACTGTAATCCATCAACCAATATCCTCCCTCATATCATCAGAATTTTCGGTTGATATAATACCACGCTCCTTATATTTGCGTAGAACAAAGTGTGTTGCAGTTGAAAGTACAGATGGTAGCGGAGCAAGTCGGTGGGATACGAACATTGCTATATCTTTAAATGTTTTTGCTGAAACAGTAAGAGCAAGGTCATAACCACCACTCATTAGATAAACTGTCTCTACTTCGTCAAATTGCGCTATTGTATCAGCGATTTCTTCAAAGCCCATACCGCTTTTTGGTGTGACACGAAGTTCGATTCTTGCGCTGCATACACTACGGTCTGTTTTCTCCCAGTCAATAATGGCTTTGTAGCCTTTTATTATACCACGAGCCTCTAAATTTGCAATAATATCGCAAGTTTCTTTTTCTGTAAGTCCTATCATATCAGCTATTTGCTTTTCGCTTAGGCGAGCATTATCTGAAAGTATATCTAAAACTTTATTTTCATAACTTAAATAATTACTCATAATTTTTCTCCCTATATTTATTATATAATTTTTAGCATAACAGGTTGTCTTTCTTTATAAAATGCAAAATATTTATATCCAAGTTCAAGCATTTTTTCCATAACAATATCGAAAGCATAACACATATCTGTTGCAATATGGGCATCGCTTCCGATTGTTATAAGCTCGCCACCGAAGTCTTTGTATCTTTTCAAAATATCAAAATCGGGATTTGCCTGTGCCAGTAGAGTACGCATACCACCTGTATTTATTTCAAGTGCCTTATTATTTGCAATAAGTGTTTTCAGTATTTCATCAATTATATCAATATGTAAATTAATGTCAAAAGGTATACGATATTTACCCCATATATAGCGGATAGGATAGCCCAGATGAGCAAATGAATCAAATTTATCGCATTTTGCAAGTTCTAAACATGATAAAAAATATTCTTCCATAACGTTTTTTATAACAATTTCGTGGTCATCAAAATTAATATATGCAAAGTCATTTTGATTTTTGTTTTTATGTACAGAACCAATTACAAAGTCAAATTTATGGTCATTTAGTATTTTATCAGCTATTTCAGGTTGATAGTGTGGTTGTCCAAGCTCTATACCCTTTGTCAAACGAATTTTGGCAGAAAAAGAAGTATTTGCAAGCTCTGTCTCCAATATAGATTGTTTTATTGCCTGATGTTGCTTTTCCATATTTTCCATATCATCACATTCAAAATGGTCAGTGATGGAAAATCCCATAATACGATTGTCTTTTGCATATTCACAGATATACATAATAGGGTTTTTGCCATCGTGAGAATTGTCGCTGTGTACGTGACTATCAAAAAGATTTATTTTCATAAAATACACATCTCTTTCGTATAAATTTTAGGTAATTTAATATTTTTATTTATATACTGAATTTACTTACAATGAGCTTTATTCTAACATATTTTTTAAAAAAAGTATAGTCTTTTCTTGACAATTAAAATAATTAGTGTTAATCTATAAATAAGTAATAGATTTATATTGGTAACATTTTGACGGAAAGCACATTTACTGTATATTTATTTCAGAGAGTTACAACATAATGCTGCAAGTTGTAATAATAGATTTGTATATGTGTACCACTCCCGAGTGCAGTGCAAGAAATTTTTATGTTTTCCGAACACTGTCGCATAAGTCAGCGTTATGGACTTCTTTTGAGTGCTACTGTAATTTTTTTATGGTATTAATACAGGTGGAACCGTGGGTAAAATCGACTTCTCGCCCTGTGTATTATAGTTTTTATAATTATGATACATGGGGTCTTTTTTATTATCACTGTTACCATATATAACTAAAAACAAAAAATAAATGGAGGTAAATTTAATATGATAATTACATTAAAAGATGGCTCAACAAAAGAGTATGCTCAACCAATGCTTGCAAGTGATATTACAAAAGACATCAGTATAGGATTATATCGTAATGCATGTGCGGTAATGATTAACGGAAAAGTGGAGGATTTACGTGTAACTGTTGACAGTGATTGCGATTTTGCTGTTCTTACATTTGATGATGAACAAGGTCAACGTGCATTCAACCACACAGCATCGCATATACTTGCGCTTGCAGTTAAACGTCTGTTCCCAAATGTTAAATTTGCAATAGGTCCTGCTATTGAAAATGGTTTTTACTATGATTTTGATTGCGAAAAACCATTCTCACCGGAAGATTTGACAAAACTTGAAACGGAAATGGCTAAAATCGCAAAAGAAGATTTGAAGCTTGAAAGATTTACAAAATCTGTGGAAGAAGCAAATGAACTTATGAAAGATGAGCCATTTAAGCTTGAACTAATTGCAGAACATTCAGAAAAAGGCGAAGAAATAAGTTTTTACACAATAGGGGAATTTACAGATTTGTGTGCAGGCCCTCACCTTGTGTCAACAGGTGCTGTAAAAGCTGTAAAACTTCTTTCGTGTACAGGCGCATATTGGAGAGGCAGTGAAAAGAACAAGATGCTTAACCGTATATACGGTACAGCGTTCCCCAAAAAGAGTATGTTGGAAGAACATCTTGAAAAACTTGAAGAAGCAAAGAAACGTGATCATAATAAACTGGGTAGGGAACTACAACTATTCACAACTTCTGACCTTATCGGTCAAGGATTACCTATTATGTTGCCTTATGGTGCAAGAGTAATACAACTGTTACAACGTTTTGTGGAAGATGAGGAACAAAAGAGAGGTTGGCAATTGACAAAAACACCCCTTATGGCAAAAAGCGACTTGTACAAAGTATCAGGACACTGGGATCACTACAAAGACGGTATGTTTGTACTTGGTGATGAAGAAGTTGATAACGAAGTATTTGCAATGCGTCCTATGACTTGCCCATTCCAATATCAGGCATACCTAAACAGACCACGTTCATACCGTGATTTGCCAATAAGATATAACGAGACATCGACACTATTCCGTAATGAAGCATCAGGCGAAATGCACGGACTAATTCGTGTACGTCAATTTACAATTTCAGAAGGTCACCTAATGTGTACACCTGCTCAACTTGAAAATGAATTTAAGAATTGTTTGGAACTTGCTATATATATGTTAAAAACTCTTGGTCTATATGAAGATGTTTCTTACAGATTCTCACAATGGGATTCTGAGGATAAAGAAAAATATATCGGTACTCCTGAACAATGGGAAGAATCACAAAGCACAATGGAAAAAATCCTTGACCACCTGAATATACCATACAGTGTAGGTATTGGTGAGGCTGCTTTCTATGGTCCAAAACTTGATATTCAAATTAAGAACGTTCACGGTAAAGAAGATACACTTATAACAATACAAATTGACCAACTACTAAGCGAAAAATTCGGTATGGAATATACAGACAAAGACGGTTCAAAGAAAAATCCATACATCATTCACCGTACATCTCTTGGTTGTTATGAAAGAACACTTGCACTTCTTATTGAAAAATATGCAGGTGCATTCCCACTATGGCTTGCTCCTGTACAAGTTAAACTATTGCCTATTGCTGACAGACATATTGATTACCTATATGATATTAAAGCAAAACTTGAAGCAAAAGGTATTCGTTGTGAAATTGATGACAGAAGTGAGAAGATAGGCTACAAGATAAGAGAGGCACAACTAATGAAAGTTCCTTATATGCTTGTTGCCGGTGACAAAGATATAGAAAACGGTACTGTTTCTGTACGTTCAAGAAAAGACGGAGATATAGGCGCATTTACTCTGGATGAATTTATAGCAAAAGCTATGGCAGAAATTGAGTCAAAAGAAATTAAATAATGTATTATTTTTATATTAAAAATAAATAAGGCTTGACAAAGTCCGAAATCATACTTATAATAGCTAGTATGATTTCGGACTTTAATGTTTTGAAGGAGGTAAGTTTATGGAGAAATATATAAATTCTTTTATAGATGTCATAAGACTATATGCTGAGGAAGATAAAATTTACAGAGATTATGCTATAAAGTGTGGATTATCGGTAACGTCTTTTTGGATTTTGGAGGCACTGTATAGAGAAAAAAGACCGCTTTCGCAAAAAGAAGTTTGTGATGAACTGATAAGATTTCCTAAACAGACAGTAAATTCAGCAGTCAAAAAATTGATTGAAGATTTGTTTATTGTGCAAAAGCCTGTTGCCAATGCCGGAAACAGTAAGGCTCTTGAACTTACAGAAAGTGGCATAGCTTTTTGTGATAAACATATGGCTTTATTGATTAAAGCAGAAAATAGTGCCTATGCACTGCTTACAAAAGAAGAACAGGATAAGTACATAGAACATTTTAAATTAATGAATGAAAAACGGAAAAAAGAATTAGGTCTTTAAAAAAATATAAATAAGTGAGGAGAATGAGAGAATGAATATAAGTTTATCCGACCATTTTACGTATACAAAATTGGGAAGGTTTGTTTTGCCTTCTGTTATAATGATGGTCGTCACATCGTTATACAGTATAGTTGACGGCTTGTTTGTGTCAAACTATGTTGGTAAAAATGCTTTTGCTGCGCTTAATCTTATCTTTCCGATAATAATGGTTGTTATGGCATTTGGTTTTATGATTGGTGCAGGCGGAAGCGCTTTGGTTGCCAAAAAATTTGGCGAGGGTGAAGATGATATGGCAAATAAATATTTTTCGATGTTTTTTGTCTTTGCCGTTATTTTGGGTGTTACGTTATCCACAGTGTGTTTTATATTTATGCCTCAGCTTGCGAAGCTTATAGGTGCAAGTGACTTGATACTTGAAGATTGTGTAATATACGGACGAGTACTAATGGTGTCAAGCACATTTTATATTTTGCAAAATTGCTTTCAAAACTTTATGATAGTTGCCGAAAAACCAAAACTTGGACTTGTTATAACTCTTTTGGCTGGTGGTACAAATATTGTACTTGACTATGTTTTAATATATATTTTTGATATGGGGATTTTCGGTGCTGCGGTAGCAACAGGCGGTTCACAAGTTATCGGTGCTGTTATACCATTAATATATTTTTCAAAGAAAAGAAAAAACACAAGACTGCATTTTGTAAAACCGATATTTGATTTTAAGGCTATTGCAAAGGGTTGTACAAACGGCGTATCGGAACTTTTATCAAATATTTCAATGTCATTTGTAAGTATGCTATATAATATACAACTTATAAAAATAGCGGCAGAAAACGGAATAGCTGCCTATGGTGTTATAATGTATCTGGGATTTACATTCAGCTCAATATTTTTTGGTTATGTAATAGGCACAGCTCCGATTATAAGTTATCATTATGGGGCAAACAATTATGATGAACTGAAAAATTTGTTCAGAAAAAGTATTGTTATAAATATATGTGTTGCAATAATGATGACAACCATATCGATAACATTTGCAACGCCTTTGTCAAGAATTTTTGTCGGTTATGATGCCGAATTACTTGAAATGACAGTAAATGGTATGCGTTTGTATGCAATATCGTTTTTGATTTGCGGTATAAATATTTTTGCATCTGGATTTTTTACTGCATTGAATGACGGTTTGGTTTCAGGCGTTATATCAATACTCCGCACACTTGTGTTTCAGGTTCTTTCTATTTCGGTTTTGCCAATATTTTTTGGTTTGAACGGCATATGGTTGTCTTTGGTTACTGCGGAACTGTTATCGTTAATAGTATCTTTAATATACTTTATAAGAAAACGTAAGGTATATAAATATATATAGAGTTATAACAAAAAGTCTTGACTTTGATGTAAGTCAAGACTTCAGTCTGTCGAAAAAGTCTGATATTATCGGACTTTTTCTTTTTTTATGTAA
>JAHHTR010000003.1 GCA_020024515.1 Angelakisella sp. | reverse complement strand
AGTGACCTACAAATTAAAATGCTTGTAGGTCACTTTGCACTAGAAAATTTTTAAAAGTGTACAGTTTGCACAAAAAATCTTGTTTTTAAAAAATGCTCTACTGAAAAGTGACGATGAAAACATTTGAAATCAAATGAAATTATTTGCAAGCAAGTGAAATCATTTGTTGTCTTAATCCAATCCAATCCAATCCAATCCGAATCCGAATTCTATTTATTGCACTGAGCAAAAAATTTGCTCAATGCAGTAGCTCCGCTTTTGATTTTTTGTTTTTAAATTTTTGGTATTTTTGAAATGCAAATAACATAAAATATTTGGAACGTTCATATAGCGGTCTAATTTTTCGTATAAGACGTTTTTATGTGTTACATATAGAATTTCATTATTAGATAACAAAACGCATTGTAGCGAAAGCCAGTGCGGTATATGAACGCATCAATTAATAGAACGTTTGTTTATTTTGATTTTTTTTAAAAACCACCCCTAATTTTATCATTGAAGTGGTTTTTGGTAGTTTTTACGAATTTAAAAATTCTTCGTCACTCATATAATTAATTCTATTTGTACTTTCGTCAAGGTGATAGATATCTCCATTTCGGATTGTTATATCAGTGAATATATTTTTTTTATCTTGACTATCTTTGGTTTCGTCATAGGCTATATAGAATTCTATTCTTGTTTCAATGTTGCCTTGCTCTTTCTCAACTTCTCTGATATATTCTAAGCAAGCCTTCTTTGTTGGAGTACCTTTAACAAGTACATGTAGAAAGCGAAATGGTCCTTCAACATAATTTTCTCCCTTTTTGTCCCAATAGGTATAATTATCTGAACCTTCAACATACTTAACTTCAAATGTTGGCGGAACTGCATTTATATCTTCGTCAACGGACGAACTTGTACTAATTGGGTTAGGTCCGTAGTCAGCATCATTATCCGGCATAAACGAACCAATAATACCCATTATCAACAATACGCCAACAACGATAAGTATCTTGTTTCCCTTACTCATTTTATTCATACGATTACCTCCAAAAATTTATTTAATTTTTAAAATTTACACCTTAGTTCTACAACCTTGCCAATTATAGTAACCGGCAATTCTTCTATTTCAGAATTGGTAAAAAAGATTGGATCAAACGTAGGATTTAGCGGTATAAGGCTTATTCCTTGTTCTGTTCGTTTAATTTTTTTGATGGTTGCATCATTGCTGTTGACCAAAACGATAGCAATATCGCCGGTCTCAACTGTGGATTGTTTTAATACAATTACCACATCACCCTCGCTAAACTTCGGCTCCATGCTTTCCCCACGCACCTGTAATGCAAAAAAATCACCCTGCCTTGCCATTTCTTCTGTGATCTCTTCGTAATCGATAATATCTTCAACTGCTTCAACCGGAACACCAGCCTGTACTTTTCCAAGTACAGGTATTTTTATTCCCTTTTTGTGAAGTCTTGAAGATGGTATCCCCTTAAAATATGTTTTACATAACAAATAATCTGTTGAAACATTGAAAAACATTGACATTTTAACAATCAGATCAATATCTGGTACACGTCTGTTTTGTTCATACATTCCCATTGTACTCGGTGAAATATCAAACATATTTGCAAATTCTTTTTGTGTCAAATTGCGTTCTAAACGTAAGCTTTTTATTCTATTTCCTATTCGTTCATTCATAAAAGGTCCTCCTTTTTATTAATTATAACACATATTGTGTGCTATTCAATTTTTTACACAAAAAGTGTGAAAAAGCCTTGACATCACACAAAATGTGTAGTAATATGTAAACACAGTAGCAACACAAAATGTGTATGAAAGGAGAGAGATAAGCATGAAAAACTTCTATTTGTGTAGTTTTAGAGAGCAAAAAGAACTATCCATTGCTGAAATGGCAAAGTTAATAGGTGTTTCAAAATCATATTATGAAAAAATTGAATATGGTGATAGAAATCCTTCTTTTAACTTTATTCAAAAGTTTAAACTTGCTTTTCCAAATATGGAAACTGATAAACTAATGTCTAATACACAAAAGGTGTGATATTCAATTTATCTTAAAACGTGGTGATAATATGAAAATTAAAATTTTACTATCAGAAAAGTTAGGCGAAGTTCGTATAACGCAAGCTGAACTGTCACGCAGAACAGGAATAAGTCCAAATACCATAAGCAAGCTTTATAACGACTGCGCCGAGAAAATATCAATTAAAGACCTTGAAACAATTTGTCAGGTACTTGATTGCGACATATCGGATTTAATTTCTTCCGAAAACTCCGAAAAAGAAATTGAAATTTATCTTGATGAGCTGGATTTACTCGTCAAAAAAATGAAACAAGCGAAAAAAACAAAAGATATGTTGGTATTCCTTGAAAAAATCCAACTCCTGATAAACGATATTTTGTATTATGCAAAAGGCAGGTAACAAAATTGGTTTGAGAATAGTGTAATTTCATAGGTAAGTAAAACTTTATATGACTAAGGAGTGAATGTAAATGAATAAGTTCAAATGGAAAGTTTCATATCAAATAATTAATGATGAACGAATTTATCAAGTATGGCGACAGACAAGAGAGCTAAGACCCGGAGAACCTGTACATAGTGGTGTAAGGGAATATCAAAAAAAAGTTTTTGATGATAAGGAGAGTGCTCAAAAGTACGCAGACGAACTGAATAAAAAAGAGCAAATGGAAGGAAAAAATAAATATTAATTTTGGAGTAGCGCTTTGATTTTATATTACAGCAAAAGGCAGGTGAAATAAATGGGGAGCAGTCCAACAAAAGCGGCGGATAACATATACTGCAAGGCAAGGTATAGAGCCGCAAGTTTCAATGACAGGCTATATTCACGTGAGGGCGCGGCAGAACTGTTGGGAGTGTCGGTTTCGACACTGTCTGATTATGAATTGGGGACAACAAAATTTGTGCCACCCGATAGAATAGTTAGAATGGCAGACTTATACAATGCGCCTGAGCTTCTTAATCATTACTGCACAAACGAATGCCCTATTGGTTGCAGAAATGTAAAAAAATTGGAAGTCGCAGAACTAGACAGACTTACGTTGAAAGTTCTATCGGCTTTTAAAAATATCAACAACATCAAAGATACGCTGATAGATATAGTTGCTGACGGTGTTATCACAGGAGACGAAAAGCCACAGCTCGAAGACGTATTGAATGCGCTTGAAAAAATATCACAGTATGCACAAGAATTGAAGCTTTGGGCAGAAAAAAACCTAAACTAAAAGGAGCAGAAACCAATGGAAAATACAATAACAAAACAAGAAATTATAGAAAAGCTTGAAGAAAGCCTTATTTTTGAATTTGAGAAACTTGCTGAAAACTTCTACGGTGAAGAAAATCAACAAAATAAACTTTTGTCGCAGGGCGCGATATGGAAACTTGAAGATGTGCTTGAAGGCATATATGAGAGTGACGGAATAGAGGCAATTTATGAAGAAACATTTGAAAATGTTGACGATGAACCAAAGCTGGCAAGACTAAAACTAAGCAAGACCGTTTACAACGGTGACGAAACCAAAACTGTTTTATCAAGTTTTCTGATAGATAAGGAGGAATGAAAATGCAATTTTACGGAGCGGAAGAGTTAATCATAATTTTGGGAGTGTCAAAATCACATGCCTACAAAATTATCAAAGACCTAGTATCAGACCTTGCAAAAATTGGTAAGCTAAGTCCAAAACCCGGCAAAATACAAAAATTATACTTTTGCGAAAGATTTATGTTAGATCCAAAAGAGTGTGACAAAATAATTCAAAAGCAAAAAAAGGAGGCTGTTTAAATGATTAAAGTTGAGGGATACAAGGCATTTAGAGGAACTATGCTTATCACACCCAAAAATCAAAGTATAAAACCAATGAAAATGTACGGAGATTGGTTATATAAACCGGATTGTGATTGTTGGTATGGCTGTGGGAGTAGTTTTTCTGCTGATATATGTGAAGTAGTTGAGGAGGATTAAAATGTATGATAAAAAAATGTGTAAAGTGTCATCTCACATGGAATGTAAGCGAAAAAATGAGAATACCAAAAACAGGGTATGTATGTCCTCATTGCACCAACAAAAAACATATGAAAAAATCTCAAAATTCCAAATAGCACTGCAATACATACTCAATATATTACTTGCTTTTTCCGTATCGCTTGCTGAATGGATAACGATATATCCCATTGCTTATAAGACAAGAAGATACCATGCGGCAGGTGGAGAACTTTTACTTGCAATTTTAACATTTATCGTTTTTATGTGGATGTTATGTCAAAAGAAATATGATGATTGAAATGGGGCTAGATAAATGAATAACCTTAAAACATTGGTTTGCCTATATATGTCTTATACAAATGCCGAATATAGAATAGCTTTACAACTTGCCTATAAGAAGCTAAACAGAATAATAGCAATGTACGGCGACGGTAACGGAGAAAGAAAAAAGCTCTACTACATAGCGGAGCTGGTAGCAGAGCAAATAACTCAAAACGATATGGCAATTTCTTTGAAAAAAAGAAAAGAGCACGTTGTTAATGGCTAACAGACGTACTCGAAACTTTATGAATGAGGTAATTGTATCATAATTTAATATAAAAGTCAATAGGAGGAAACTTTATGAATAATCAAATTGCAAAAATTAAAGAACAATACAAAAACTGTAATCTTCTACTACCGGTTTCGACAGATATACAGGTAAATCCATTTTACAAAATGTCAGTTATGGAAGTTAAAGCTGATACAAGTGAAAATTCGGGGGATATTTTTAAGGTTGGCGGAATGTACATAGGTGACGGAAATAATAGGAGTTGGGTAGATGTGTATTCTCCGGGCAAACCGCTTTTGATGAAGCTTGCGGCAGCGGCAGGTATACAGTTTGACCCTAACAACACTTACGGAACATATATCAGTAAGAACTGCTATAAAGCTAAGGCTTACGGCGCTATGAGAATGCCTGACGGAAGCGGTAAAACACATGTTGACGAAAAAGTTATTAACCTTGATGATGAAGAAGACAGATTCAGACTTGAATTTATGGATAAAAGTCTACAAGGTATTACAGATGAAAAGCAGGCAAAAGAAGCAGAAAAGCTTTTCAAGGGTAATTGGATAGACAGTGTAAACAAATATGGTAAACCTTGTAAAGCTTATGTAATAGCTGACATAGACCGCGAAAAATATATAGACCGCGGAATACTTGTAAATATGACACAGCTACGCAAGACGTTTGCCGAAAAAGCTATGACAGGAGCTATTTTAAGGGTTATAAGAGCTTTAATCGGAATGAAAGGCACATACACTTTGGAAGAATTGAAAAAACCTTTCGCAATACCAAGAGTTACATTCAGTCCTGATTACAACGACCCAATAGTAAGACGTGAGATGATGGCGCAAGGAATGAACTCTGTATCAAATATGTTTGGAGTAAGCGCTCCTGCTCTATCGCCTGCCCCACAGACTGTAAATCACAGTGAACACTTTGAAACAGAAAACTTTAATCCTGAATATTTGACCGAAAATGCGGCATTTACAAGTGATACAAATTACTTTGAAGATGAACTTACATACTACGGTGAACCACAGGAAGAATATACTCAAACGCAAATTGGGCAAAATAACGAGCCGATGTGTAGTTGTTGCGGAAAGGCTCTTACGGAAAAGGTAGCACAATATTCTGTTGAGAAATTCGGTAGACCGCTTTGTATGAAATGTCAACCAAAGGGGGCGCAATAAAGATGAAAATATTACATACTGCTGATTGGCACATTGGAAATTTCCCCGGTCCTGAAAAAGACGGAATGAACCTTAGATGTCTTGATACTGTCAAGTGCTTACACGAGATATACAGAGTTGCAAAAGAAGAAAAACCTGAAATTATACTTGTTTCAGGTGATATATTTCACCAAGCTAGGGTTTGGGCGGATCGTGGATTAATCGAAGTCAAAACAGCAATACAAATGATAGAATTGCTGACTACCATATCAACTGTAATAGTCCTTCGTGGAACACCTAACCACGACGGAGCGGAACAATTTGAAATGCTAAAAACCCACTTTGAGAGTAATGAGCAGGTAAAAATCGTTGATACTCCACAAGTACTTAATATAAAAGACGTTCAAATATGTTGTTTGCCGGGCTTTGATAAGGGTATATACAGGGCGAAACTTTCGGGATTAAGTAAAGAAGAAGAAAACCTTGTATTTACAAGCGAACTGAGCAACGTTGTTTTTGGTCTGAAAGCACAGTGTAATACTGATAAAACAAGCGTTTTAATGGCACACTACACAGTACTCGGAAGTAATACAGAAAGCGGGCAAGTACAGTTTTTTGCGCAATATGAACCGATAATACCACCTGAAACCCTTGATGTGGCAGGCTTTGACCTTGTGGCTTTGGGGCACATACACCGCCCGCAACAAGTGATGTCTTGCAAAAACACATTTTACAGTGGTGCCATTAACGCAAATAACTTTAACGATGAAGGACAAGAGAGAGGATTTTATATACATACTCTTGACAGTAACGAGCTTAAAGAAAGCAAGTTCTACAAGACACCAAGCAGAGAGTTTAAGACAATTAAGTTTGACAATGATGATGTTCAGATTTTTAACCTATCGCAAGAGTGTAGTATTGACGATATTAAGGACAAGATAGTAAGGATACAGTACAGTTGTACTGATGATAACGCAAAAGTGCTTAATAAAAAGGCTCTTGAAGATTGTCTATATAAGCAAGGAGTATTTTGGGTGTCTGATATATCTCCCGAAAAGATAGATGTAACAGTTAATCGCAAAGAAATTGACAAAACAGACCCTTTGGCTTGTTTAAATACTTATCTTACTGACAAGTTATATACGGAAGAACAGATTAGACAAGCAATGGAACTTGGCTCGCCTATTATTGATGAGGTAATGGCAAGCGCAAAGACAAGCGCTTTAATCGGTCTGTTTGAACCGATAGAAATATCAGTTAAAAATTACCGAATTTATGAGGAAGAAAGCTTTAATTTTAATGATATTACTTTTTGTACGATTAACGGAAAAAATGGAGCAGGAAAATCAAGTCTGTTTATGGATGCAATACTTGACTGTCTTTATGAAGAACCACGAGAGGGTGATTTGACAGGTTGGATAAGGGCTGATGAAAAGGCAAGAAGCGGAAGTATAAGCTTTACATTTCGTATAGGCAAAAATACATATAGAGTTACAAGAACGAGGGCAAAAAGCGGTAAAGCTACGCTAAATCTTGCGGAACTGACGGATGGCGAATGGGTTAACCGCTCACACGAAAAAATGCGTGACACACAAGACGACATCATTAATATCTTGGGTATGGATAGCCTTACGTTTAGGAGTTGCGCGCTTATAATGCAAGACCAATACGGACTGTTTTTAGAGGCTGACAAGGAAAGCAGAATAAAAATTCTTGGCAACATACTTGGATTGGGAATGTATGAAGAAATGCAGGAGCTTACCAAAGACAAATTGAGCGAGATTAACAGAGAAATATCTACTGCTAAGGCTCAAATATTAAACCTTGAAGAAAAAACAGTAAATAGTGATGAAATTGAAGCAAGTATTATAAAAAACAGAGAGGAAATTAGCAAAAATCAAGATGAATACAAGTCACTAAATCAAGAAAAAGAAAGCGCAAACCACTCATTAATTAAGCTTGAAACGGCAAAGAAAAAGTATTTGGAATTAAAAGCAGAAATAGATAATCTGTACAACAAGAAATCAATAGCACAAGCTCAAATAAGTACACAGGAAAGTATTATCGCAAATGCAAACAATGTTATTAATCAAGAAAAAAATATAAATGAAGGTGTCGCAAGATATAAAGAGTTACTTGAAGAAGAAAAGAAACTTATTGCAGGCTATAAAGTTTATGAAGCCAAAGAGTTGGAACGTCTCAGTTTAGCAAAAAAGATTGACAAGCTTATCGTAAAACTTGAAGATTATGGCACAAAAGAAACAGAGTACGAAAACAAACTAAAAAATATAGAGGGCAAACTAAGCCGAGAAGATGAGCTGCGTAAGGCATTTACAGAGTATATGGAACTTGAAGATGCTTTGATACAAACCAATGTTGTTACACAAAGATACATTAACCTAAAAAATAAAGAAACTTCAAGTGGTATAGACCTAATGAACGCAAAACAAGTTTATGACAGAGCGAAATCCGAAAAGTTAATGCAAATGGACTTTTTAAAATCCAAAATGGCGCTTATAGATAACTGTAATTGCTTAGACATAGAAAAGGCAAACTGTAAATTCCTACAAGATGCGATTAAGGCTAGAAACGAGTTTGGAACACTTGAAAAAGATTTTATAGAGTGGGAAAAGTCAGAACTTACAAAGGTTAAAGACCTTGAAAGGATACACTTAAAGGCAGAAACCGAAGTTACAAAACTTAACTTTGACAGTGAAAAAGAAAGTCAAATCAGAGACAAAATGTCAGGACTTGAAATGAAAGTTAATGAATATAACGACTTAAAATTTTTGAAAGAACAACATAAGTCTTTAAAAGAAATATATGAAACCATTACAGAAGAAAAAACAAAAGTTTGGGAAGAAATGGTCGCTTTGCAAAAACAAAAAGCTGTTTTGTCAAAAGAAGTTGATAAGCTAAGAGAAGAAAACAACGGATATATCAGAGTAAAAATGGACATTGCCAATAACGCATACTGGCTTGACAGAGAAAAACAACTGCCTGTGGCAAAAGAGCGAAAAGCAAACGCAGTAATACGCATTGAAGAAATTAAACGCGATATTGCAGAAGCGGAAAATCTTATAAATGAAAAATACAAAGAGTATCAGAACGAAACCATCGAGGCGCAATGGATCGAAAAAATAAAAGAAAAGATAAGAGAACTTGAAACTACTCTTACAGAAAAACACAAACGTATTGAGGACTTACAGGCAGAATGTGGAGCTCTTAATAATCAGTATGAGCAAATTCAAAGTATTAAGAACGAAATACAGGTGATAACTCAAAATATACAAATACTTAGCAGTAAGGCTTGCGCATTTGAAATTTTAAAGATTGCATTTGGTGTTGACGGAGTTTCGCACAATATTATCCGTAATATACTTTCGACGATTACTGCTACCGCGAATAACATACTTGGTCAAATGACAGGCGGAAGAATGGGTATGGATTTCAGAACAGAAAAAATACTGAAAAGTAATAAAAAAGAAGTTGTTACACTTGATATTTATATTGAAGAAAACGGTAAACCTCCTCTTCCATACTCATCAAAGTCGGGTGGTGAAAAGGTTAAATCAGCGCTATCCGCTATCCTTGCGCTAGCTGAAACAAAATCAAAATCGGCAGGAATAAGACTTGGAATGCTTTTTATTGACGAACCACCATTCCTTGACAGCGACGGAATACAAGCCTACTGCGATGCGCTTGAAACGATAAGAAACAGATATAAGGACATTAAGATAATGGCAATAACGCATGATGAAGCTATGAAAGCACGTTTTCCGCAATCAATCGATGTCATCAAAACCGACAGTGGCAGCAAAGTAGTTTTAAATTAAAAGATATGGGGAGACTTGGTTCTCCCCTAACAGAAAGAGGGTGAATGAATGCCAAATAGAATTTTAAAAGAGAGTATATGTACCAGCGATACGATAGACAAGCTTACTAGTTTTGAAGAAATATGTTGGTATCGTTTAATAGTAAATGTTGATGATTACGGAAGAACGGACGCGCGTCTGCCGATACTGAAATCAAGATTGTTTCCATTAAGAAGCATTACCGACAAACAACTTACAGACGTACTTAATAAGTTCACAGATTTAGACCTTATATATATGTATGAGTTTGAAAAAAGACCTTATATACAAATAGTTACTTGGAGTAAGCATCAAACTATAAGAACAAAAAAAAGCAAATACCCTCCGTTTGATACTTTGGATATTAATGATATTAAAGCAAAATTTGGTGATAGCAAAATAAGCATTAATTCGCCTGTTAAAGAAAAAGAGACAAAAAAAGCTGAACCAATAAAGCAAACATCAAAAACTATTATTAATCTTGTTTTAAACGACAACAGCTTATACCCTATCACAGAAGATCAGATTAAACACTGGCAAGGATTATATCCTGCTGTTAATGTTATGCAGAGTTTACGCAATATGTCGGGGTGGTTGGAAGCAAATCCAAAGAAACGCAAGACAAAGTCAGGAATACTTAGATTTGTAACGTCTTGGTTAAGTAAGGAACAGGACAAAGGTGGTAACTGTACTCCAACACAAGGAAGACCGGGACAGCAAGTTATCGCAAGTGAAAAATATGCGCATGACAGCGCTTTTGTATGAGGTATGAAAATGAATGAATTAAGCGCTGTGCTAAAAAAATTGATGACAGTAACAGTATTACCGGGTGATTACCGTGACAGTGAGGGATTTCTTTGTTGTGGCAAATGCCACACAAGGAAAGAACGATTTGTTAAAGGTGACAAAACATTCCGAGTACCTTCCCCCTGTAAATGTAGACAAACGGAAATCGAAGAAAAGGAAAAGTTTGATAAGCAAATTAAACTAAAAGCTAAAATTGATAATTTGCAAAGCAAAGGTATTACAGACAGAAAGTACTATGATTATCGCTTTGAAAATGACGATAACAGCAATCCAAAATACACGAAGATATGTAAAAGATATGTTGAAGAATGGGACAAGATGAAGTTAGACAATATGGGAATTTTATTTTGCGGATCTGTTGGAACAGGTAAAACATTTCTCGCCTGTTGTGTTGCAAATGCTTTGCTTGATAATCTTGTACCTATTTGTATAACTAACTTCCCGAAGATACTGAATAAAATGCAGACAATGAACGGAAACGAGAGACAGAAGCTTATTGATGACTTACAAAGGTATCAGTTGCTTGTAATTGATGATTTAGGCACGGAACGTGACACACAATATACAGCCGAGCAAGTCTTTAACATAGTTGATACTCGTTTAAGGAGCAATTTGCCAACACTTATAACGACCAACCTAAGCATTGAAGAAATGGAAAATACAAGGGATATGCAGTACCACAGAATTTATGACAGAATTCTTGAAATGTGCCCTATCAGAATTGTGATGAGTGGTGATAGCCACAGAAAAGAGAATGCGGCTAAAAAGAGAGAAAAAGCCTTAAAACTGTTATGGGAATGATTAGGAAGAAAGTACAGGAGTCAGAAAGGAGCATAAATATGAATATTATAAAAACACAGATTGAAAACAAAGACGGAATGAATGTTGTAAGTAGCAGAGTTATCGCTAATGAATTGGGGAAAAGACACGCTGATGTTGTTAATCAAATTGAAAAAATTTTTAACGACGAAAAAGTTCGTTGTTCTATTATTCCAAGCAATTACACACATAATGGAAATATTTACAAAGAGTACTTTTTAACCAAAGACGGATTTATATTATATATGTTTAACATTCAAGGCTATAACGATTTTAAAATGGCTTATATCAATGAATTTAACCGTATGGAAACAGCGTTGCAGGAAATGAGTTTACCTAGTTATCAGATAGTAGATTCCATTCAACGTGCCAAAAAATGGATTGAAGAAGAAACTGTAAGACAAGAACAGGCAAAACAACTTCAAGAGCAAAAGCCACTTATTATGTTTGCAAATACAGTAGCTAATTCCAATGATTATATAGACATTGGGACATTTGCAAAGTTACTTAATGATAAAGGGGTTAAAATAGGAAGAAATAAATTATTTGAGATGTTAAGAAAAATGAAAATTTTAATGTGGAATAATCAACCGTATCAAACTTTTATTGACCAAGAATATTTTGTTGTCAAAGAATATGTAATAGAGATTACTCACAGTGAAAAATTAAAAATTAAAACTTTATTGACCGGAAAAGGACAAATATGGCTTATGGAAAAAATCCAAAAATCATTTAAAAGGAGTATATAGCAATGGCAAGGATAATGACAGAAAGTCCTGACTTTATAAAAACTTTTCAAAGTCTTTGCAACAACAAATATCAAACTTGGCAGGTATGGAGTGACTTTGTTTTACTTGGAGCGATTACTATATCAAATGCCTGTGATAAAGCAAATTTTGAAGATAGAGAAAAATTATACCACAATATAATTGCAAAATACACAAAAAGTGAAGCTGCTATTTTCCCTCAACTACTGGCGTATCTCGTTATGGCTCTTGAACATAACAAGGAGCAAGACTTTTTGGGAAGTTTATATATGCAGCTTAACCTTGGAAATTATTGGAAAGGTCAGTTTTTTACACCGTACGATGTTTGTGTAGCTATGTCTTCATTAACTTCACAAAACATTCTGGAACAAGTAAAAGAAAAAGGATATATAACAGTTAATGATCCTGCTTGTGGCGCAGGTGCTACCTTAATAGCTTTTGCAAATGCCGCTGAAAGTGAATTTTACCAAAAAAAAAGTAAACTAAATTGGCAAAATCATGTTCTGTTTGTTGCGCAGGATATTGATATGGTGACAGGTTTAATGTGTTATTTACAATTATCTTTTCTTGGTTGCGCAGGATTTGTAAAAATTGGTGATACGTTATCAGATCCTATGACATCTAATGATGACATATCTAAATATTGGTACACACCAATGTATTACAGCGACGTATGGCAACTAAGACGTATATTTCATAATATGGACAATATTGGTGAGCCAAAGAAGGAAAAACAAGAAATAAAAGAGAGCATAAAAAAAGAGCCTTCTCCTCCTACTTACATCATTAAGCTAAAAGAGAAAAAGACCGGTCAGTTAGCACTTTTTTGAAAGGAGTATATAAATGAATAAAAACAATACTACAAATCAAAATGCTAATGCAGATATTATAGCATTGGCAACAGAAAAAATCAACAAAGAATTTAAGGAATTTAGTGGGGGACAAAAAGAAAGAGCAGTTTCAAGCTATGTGTCAAGCATTATTCAGGATTTTTGTAAGCAGGACACAAAGTTTGCAGAGGTTGTATATAGATACAAAAGAACACTTTCAGACTGCTGTGAGGCTGCTGTCAAGGGATGTTCAACTCATATTTCTGACATAGACGTTTACAGAAATGCTGTACAGTTCTACTTTCCTGACAGTCAAATAGAAATGACTATGAAGATACACACAGGTGTTGCTCCAAGTGATGAAGATATACAGAAAGAGCCTAAGGACAGAGAAAAAACGGTTGCAAAAACAGAAAACAATCCAAAAATAGAAAAACAAAAAGAAGAACCTAAAAAAGCTGTTAAAGAAGTAAAAAAAGAACCTAAAAAGCAAGAAACAATACAACTATCATTGTTTTAGGAGGTGTAGAAATGCTTGTAAAAAACGAAATTTTGAGTATAGCTCCTATTAAATTAGATATTAAAAACAGCCAAAAGAGAATGTTTGGCGCTGTTGCAGGAGAATTTGAGCTTAAAAAATCAGGTAAAATACTGCTTGTGGATTTTTACAATCTAGCAGAAAAAAAGATTATAATCCGCTTTGTGTATGACTTCAAAAATTTTATTCTTTATGATTACACAAACAAAGAATGGAATAGGAAAAAGCTTGAGAGTAACCAAATAGGATATGAAAACGTTATAGAATCAGAAAACACAGCTAAAATATTAAATAATGCTTTTCAGAAACAATATGTTGTCCAGTGGCACGCAACATCAAAGGATATTATAGACAGTAGAATTATATATAACTACAACTATGAACAAAGTCAAAAGAAAAGCATTTCAAAACAGAAAAAAATTAATAAAAATATGGATTTATTTGGACCGTATCCACAAAACATAAAAAGATATATGCTCGAGAATGTATTTCCGTACTATATTTTTATGGAAAATGTAGTTAAAGGCAAAAAGAAATGTATTTGTAGCCATTGCGGAGCTGAATTTGAAGTAGATAAAACCGTCAAGCATAAATCAGAATACGAGTGTCCTAAATGCCACTGCAAAGCAATAGCCTTTAGCAAGAGATATTATGTAAGCATAAAAAACAAAGCAAATATTTGTATTGCTCAAAAAGGTGATAATAACATACTTTTGCGTTGGGCAAAAGTAGAACGATATTTTGATGATAAATTAAAACCACATATAACTATTGAAGATTATTTAAGACAAATCAGAGGAAAACAAACTTTATGCTATGGGTACAAAAGTGTATATCCATACGGAAAAGCTTGGAGGCTGTACAAATATGAAGAAAATCCTGTTTCATACGTTTATATTGATAATTTAAACGATATTTATGGTGATAATTACTATAACGTAAAGCTAAAAGAAATCATAAGAGCCGACTTGCCAATAGGCTTTTCAACGCTACTTGATAACATCAAAAATGAGCCTAAAACAGAATATTTACTTAAAGCCGGATTAGTACGACTTGCTTCGTCAGTAACATTATATAATGTTACATTTGAAATGAACAAACAGTATTTACCGCTTTACAGACAATTTGATGTAAGTTATCAAGAATACCTGATAATTGATAGTTGTAATACTTGGGTAAATATAGAAAGCTTTGCAAAATTCCGAGAAATGATGAAAAAAGAAAGATATATTGAAACCGATAAGGTTATAGATACTTTTAAACTTATGTCATTTGAAAAAATGGTAAATTATTTTACAAAACAAAAAGAAATCAATCCCCAAAAATCACATTTTAGCCTTATGCAGTATTACAAAGATTATATAGCTATGTGTAGACAAGAACACTATGACTTAAAAAACAAAAATATAAGATATCCAAAAGAACTTGTTAAACTACACGATATGATACAAAAGCAAATACAGGATAACATAAACGCTGAACGTGAAAAAAAATTTAAAGAACAAATTAAGACCTTATATAAAAACATCAAACCTTACTCAACGGAAAATTTTACAATAGTATTACCTCAATGCAAAAAGGATTTTGTTACAGAGGGACAGAATTTGAGTATATGCGTAGGTTCGCAAAGCTCATACTATACAAATCACATGGAAGGGCACAAAATGGTGTTTTTTATTAGACATACAAACGAAATTGAGAAATCATTTGTCACAATAGAAATTGATATGGATAGGCTTGCAATACTACAAATGAGTGCATACGGAAATTCAAAGCCAAAGGCAGAGGTTAGACAGTTTGCGGAAGGCTTTTTAAAGAATTTAAAAAAATCATACATAGGAGGTAGCGGCGAATGCAAGAAAATAATCCAAAGTTAAACGCCAGTGGATGTAATGATCCAGTTGCATATAAGGTGCTGAAAAAAATGAGCAAAGAGGAGCTGGAACATGATAAAAAAGCGACTGACTTTATTAAAATGCTTAAAATGTTTATCCGATTTAATGGATATGAGCCTATGAACAGAATAGCCATTAGAGACAACGAAACAGGAAAAGAGTACAGATAACAATTATACATAATAGAGAGGAAAACAACAAATGAAATCAAAAGCAAAAAAAAGCGGTGGAGCATACCGGAGATGTGAAATGATGTGTAGTTTACACGCCCAAAAGGGTAAAGACCGAAGCAAATCTAAGCAAAGAAAGAGGAAAAAGAATGGTTAACTCAGAAATTACGTGTTGGAGTGGTGGTTGCGATAGACCATGTATAGGTGATGCGTGTCAGTATCATAAAAGACTTTTAAAAATCTGTGATGAATGTCATGAAGAAGTTGATGTTCTATATGATACAGATGACGGACAGCTTTGTAGGGCGTGTACGGAAAAATACATACTTGAAACAGTCAAGAATAGCCCTATGGAAGATGAAATTTTAAAAGCATTGGATATTGAGGAGGTAGAATAATGGTTAAATATTCAATTGGATGTGGATTATTTGGTGGAGTATATTCTGGTATTTTAAGAAAAGATAATACTTGGAGAGCAAAAACATTATGCACCGAAGAAGCAATACAAGCAGTTATTCAACATATGATGCTTGAAGCAGGCTGTGAAGGAAAAACAAAAAAGCGATACTCTATATTAACTTGTGACGGAAGGAAAGTTGAATTACAATTAACAATAAAAGAGAAAGATATGGCAGATAGTGATAAGATATTGAAACAGAAAAGGGGTAAAGATAATGATACAAGACGGAAATAATACACCATTTAGAATTATGTTTGATAATACAGATCAAGGTACAGAAGATATATATAATCCTTTAAATGATTTACAAAAAGGAAACGTGCAAGCTAACCAATATCAAAGGACAGCACTAAGAACACTTGGAACCGGTTATAAAGAGGAAAAAGATAAACTAATAAATGGAGTTATGGGTCTTAATGGCGAGGCTGGAGAAGTAATTGATATTGTAAAAAAACATCTATTTCAAGGACATGATTTTGACCGAAACCATTTTATTGAAGAGTTGGGAGATGTAGTTGCATATTTAGCTTTGTGCACTAATGCTGTTGATACTACATTAGGGGAAGTAATGTTAAAAAACATAGAGAAACTTAATAAGCGCTACCCTAACGGATTTTCTCCTGAAAAAAGCAGACACAGAGAGGTAGAAAACAATGAAAAAATCAAAATATAAATGGGCTGACTATACTTGGAATCCTATTACCGGATGTCTTGCGCAATGTGATAATTGCAAGAATAAAGATATAATGCTTAAATTTTGCGGTGACATTAGGTACAACATATCAAAAGTCAAAAGAAACGCAGAAAACGAAGAACTGTTTGTGCTTGAAAAACCATTTGTAACAGGAAACAAAGGCAATGTTCCGTACCCTTTTGGAACTGCGCCAACACTACATCAATATAGACTCGAAGAACTGCAAAAATCTACAAGAAACGGTTCAAATATCCTTGTTTGCACAAAAGGTGATATGTTTGGCGACTGGATACCTGATGAGTGGGTAGATAACATTTTTCAGGCTTGTCTAAATCAGCCAAGACATAATTACCTATTTATAACCAAAAATCCTGATAGATATTTAAGACTTGCAAAAAATAACAAATTACCAAGCAATAGTAATATGTGGTATGGAACTAAAATATCAAATGATAAAGATTCGTATTTCTTTTCAGAAAAATATAACTGTTTTTTATACATTGAAGAAACAGAAAACAAGTTTAAAAAGTTTTCAGAAAATAGTCTTGAAAAAATAAAATGGATAATTACCCAAACATCTATCGATAATGTAAATCAGGCAACGAATGACCTTAAAATATCGTTTTACATTGAAAATGGTGACAAAAAAGAAATGCCAACTTCCCTATCAGCCGAAAAGCCGTTGACAGAAGCGGCCGAAAAGCAATTTAAAACACTGTGTATGGAGTGCAAAATATATGGTAAAAAGGGAGATATGAACTCTGTAACAATAAGAAAAGGCAGACGTGGAACAAATAAGACTATTGGATATTTGTGTGATACCTGCTACAACAAACTACTGGATAAATGGGGTGTTGATATTGGCAAGTAAATATCCAATAACACAAAATGAGGCAACAGAACAAACAATACTTATGAAGTGGGCAAAACTCAACAGCAACAGGTATCCTGAACTGGATCTACTTTTTCACATACCTAACGGTGGTTCACGTAATAAATTAGAAGCCAAGCATTTAAAGGAACAGGGAGTTAAAAGCGGTGTTCCTGACCTCTGTTTGCCCGTTCCCCGTGGTTTGTATCACGGACTATATATAGAGCTTAAAGCGCACAAAAACCAACCTAGCGACGCGCAGAGGTGGTGGATTGCAGTCTTAAAAAATCAAGGTTATTATGTTACCGTTTGTTGGGGCTGGGAACAGGCAGCGAACATAATTAGCAAGTACTTAAAAAATCAATTAAAGGAGAATAATTAATGAGTCAAAGAGCAACTTTTATTATAATGGTAAAGATTGGTTAGGAGAAATGATTGATGATGTAGTATCGTATGGGCAACCACTACCTGAACCACCAAAGGAGATTAAAAATGACTAACATAAGTATTTTTGTATTTTGGCTAATCGGTATAGCCTTTGTTTTATGGACGTTGTACGGATTTTTTGACTATATCTTGGATTTATATATTGATTTGAGAAATAAAATGACAACAGTTTTGCAGGCAGAAAGAAACATACACATTTACATAAAGCATAAGAAAGAAATAGATGAATATTTAAAAATAGAAAGGCTGACAAATAATGAAAAGAAGTGACTTAGAAAAATATTTAGGTCAAAAAGTAAAAATTACACTTTTTGACGGTGATGTTATACATGGGGAATTACACAAAACAGGAGAAGAACAATTTAAAAATGATCCAAATTTATATTTGCCTCATAACAAATATTTTTTAATTAATCCTCAATCGTGTGTATTCAGATGTTCACATATTAAAAGACTAAAAATAAAGAAGGAGATATAAAAAAACAAGCACCTAAGGTCAACACCAACCTTAGATACCTGCTATTTTCAGCATATTGCCAATGAAACATAGCTATTATACCATATTTTAATATTAAAAGCAATTTTAAGGAGGAGCAATTATGTCTGAAAAAGAACAAGAAATGATTAAATTAGCCGCAGAAACAGGAGCTAAGGCAGCAATGGATAAAATAAAGGCAGAGCGTGAAAGAATTATTAAAGGTAGACACGATAGCCGCCTTAGAAATACTAAGCTACTGTTTAAAAACTACCGTATGTTCAAGGAGCACAAAAACAAAGCAGTGTACAGAGCATCACAAATGACTGATGAAAATGCAATAGATATTTTGGACTTAATGTATAATAAAAATAACTGTCAAGATATAAAAATAGAGAGCATTAAACAAAGTGCAGTACGCACTGATATTATCATAGAACATATTGATAAGATGCTTGAAATTTTTAAAACAGTGTGTGAAAACTCTGAAAAAACAGAAGATAAAAGAAAATATCGTGTGCTATACGCTATGTACATTGCTGATGATGTAAGTAGCGCTGAAAAAATAGCTATTTCCGAAAACATTGACACGCGAACTGTTTACAAGGATATAGATGCCGCAATAGATAAAATGTCAGCTCTTATTTTTGGAGTTGACTGGTTGACAAATTTCTAGGGCAAAAACTGGGCATTGTATAGGCATTTTAATTATGTTAAAATGTATTCGTAAAATTTTATCATAATTAATGGGCTACTGCTTTTTTTAGTGGTGGTCCATTTCTTTTGCTCCTTTGAAACTATTTTTAATAAATAACTGTTTCGCCCACAGTTAATTCAAAGGAGGTTTTACTATGACAGGAATAGTTGTATTGCTTATCTACGTAGTAGTGATGATAGGCACTACCCTATTACTAACAAAAAAAGAAACGACAACAGAGGGATTTTTCGTAGGAAACAGAAGAATGGGAACTATTAGTAGCGCTATGAGTATAGCTGCTACTTGGATATGGGCTCCGGCTCTGTTTGTTTCAGCAGAAAAGGCATATATTAATGGCATACCCGGTCTATTTTGGTTTTTAGTGCCAAATATACTGTGTTTGCTTATTTTTATACCTTTTGCAAAGAAAATAAGGAAAAAAATGCCTAACGGTATTACACTATCGGGCTATATGGGAACAACCTATAAGTCAGAGAGCGTAAAAAAGGTGTATATGTTTCAGCTTGGTTCACTGACTATTCTGTCAACGGCTGTACAACTACTTGCAGGAGGTCAAATACTAAGCTCTATAACAGGATTGCCGTTTACACTAATGGCTATTATCCTTTCTGTAATTGCCTACTCTTATTCTCAATTTTCAGGTCTAAGGGCGTCTGTACTTACAGATATGGTACAAATGATATTTATATTAATTGCTTGCTTTGTCTTTGTTCCTTGGGCTTTGGGCAGTAATAACGGCGTAAATAATCTTGTAAATGGACTAGGCGGTCTGTCAGGAGATTTTACGTCACTGTTTAGCGGTAAAGGTATTGATGTATTCTTTGCGTTTGGACTACCTACTGCAATAGGTTTAATATCAGGTCCTTTCGGTGATCAATGCTTTTGGCAACGCACTTTTGCCGTTGAAAAGAAAAAAATCAGCAAGGCATTTATACTAGGTGCTATACTTTTCGGCATAGTGCCACTATCTATGGGAATCCTTGGATTTATAGCCACAGGTTCTGGCTTTATCGCAAAAGATACAAGCATTGTAAACCTAGAGCTTATTACTCACCTGTTCCCCGCTTGGGCTGTATACCCTTTTTTATTTATGTTAATATCAGGACTACTATCGACAGTTGATAGTAACCTATGTGCTGTATCTTCGCTTACAAACGATATTAATGAGATAAAGGATAACAGCAAAATGAGATACTCTAAATTGTCAATGATATTACTACTGATTATCGGCAACTTTATAGCTAATATACCATGGCTTACAGTTACTCATCTATTCTTATTCTATGGCACTCTAAGAGCAACAACACTACTTCCTACTGTAATGACATTACTAGGTAAGAAACTGTCCTCTAGGGGAGTTAAATTTGGAGTTATAACATCACTTGTAATAGGTCTACCGATATTTGCTTATGGTAGTATCTTTAATTTATCAATATACAAGACATTAGGCAGCCTTTTTGCAGTTCTGCTATCCGGCATAGTTGCTGTTGTGGTAACTAAAAAGGAGGCGCAGAAATGTTAAAACAAAAGAAATCTATATCAAACGAAACTTGGATAGAAACTTTTAAAAATATTGAAAGTATTGTATCCAAAGAAGAATTGGAATCTCTTGTTTTCATCACTCAAAATGAAATACGTAAAATGATAAAAGATAAAAAAGTAGCTTATGCTTGGAGTGGTGGTAAAGATAGCCTTGTACTCTCCTCTATCTGTGAAAGTATAGGTATAAATAACTCACTAATAGGTGTTTGTGATTTGGAATATACCGCTTTTATGGAATGGGTAGAACAGAATAAACCTAATAATTGTACAGTAATTAACACAAAGCAAGATTTAGAGTGGCTGAAAAAACACCCTAATATGCTGTTTCCACAAAACAGCGCCACAGCTGCTAGGTGGTTTTCTATTGTACAACACACAGCACAAAAAAAATATTACAAAGACAACGAACTAGATATGCTACTGCTTGGCAGAAGAAAAGCAGACGGAAACTATGTCGGCAAGCAAAGTAATATCTACACCGATGGCAAAGGCATTACACGGTACAGTCCTTTGTCAAATTGGAAGCATGAACATATCCTTGCATATATACACTACTACAACTTAAAATTACCGCCTATATATAAATGGCAAAATGGATTTAAGTGTGGTACTCATCCATGGCCTGCAAGACAACACACAGGTACAAAAGAAAACGGATGGGATGAAGTCATCAAAATACAGCCTAATTTGATAGATAAAAAGAAATATCTAGAAAGTATTAATCAAATTACAGTATAAATTGATAGATAAGAGTAAATATATGGAGGATATGAGATGAAAACAATAAAAATTGATATATCGAAACTTAGAACACCCGAAAAGAACGTAAGAATACACACTGAAAAGCAAATACAAGAATTTATCCGCAGTATAAAAATGTTTGGACAAATTCGACCTGTTGTTATTGATGAAAATAATACCATACTTGCAGGAAACGGACTAGTTGAAGCGCTTAAAGCTATGAATATAAAACAAGCTGACGCTCTTGTAATGGATAATCTTACAAAAAATCAAAAGAAAAAGCTAATGATTGCAGATAATAAAATCTTTAGCCTTGGCATTGAGAACTTAGACACCCTCAACGCATTTCTTGAAGAATTAGGGCAAGATTTAGATATACCCGGATTTGACGAAGAAATACTGAAAACAATGGTAGCTGACGGTGAAGAAGTAACAGAAAAGATAGCAGAATATGGAACTCTTGATGAAGAGGAAATATCTGCTATTAAGGATAGACAGGAAAAAGAAAAAGAAACAGCTGTAAACGAGCCTGAAAAACCTATTAATTACGCTGAAAGCAGCGAAACTGCAAGCACTAACGAAGAATATGAAACTACCGAACAAGAGGTAGCAGATATAAGAAAATTTGTTATTTGCACAAAGTGTGGTGAAAAAATATGGCTGTAAAAAGATGTCAGGCAGATATTGATGTTGAAAAAGCGGCAAGAATACGTATAGAGAACGTTTTTAACAATGGCTTACCTGTTTATTTTTCTTTTTCAGGTGGAAAAGACAGTCTTGTTATGGCACAGCTACTACTGGAACTAATACAACAAGGAAAGATAAATCCACAACAATTAATCGTGCAGTTTGTCGATGAAGAGGCTATTTTCCCTTGTATAGAAAAAACCGTACTTAATTGGCGAAAGAAGTTCTTAATGCTAGGCGCGAAATTTGAATGGTATTGTATAGAGGTAAAACATTTTAATTGCTTTAATCAATTATCAAATGATGAAAGTTTTATTTGTTGGGATCACTTGAAGGAAGATGTTTGGATAAGACGTCCTCCTTCTTTTGCTATAAGAACGCATCCAAAGTTAAAACCGAGAAAAGATAACTATCAAAGCTTTATGCCCAGACGTTGTGTAGACGGACTAACCATTGTCGGAATCAGAACAGCAGAATCAGTGCAAAGATTACAAAATATAGCAGCAATGAATAAAGCAGGAAAAAGCTGCACTGCAAGACATCAGATATTCCCTATTTATGATTGGACTAACAATGACGTTTGGCTCTTCCTTAAAAACAATAACGTAGAAATACCTGAAATATACCTTTATTTGTGGCAATCAGGAACAAGCAAAGGGCAACTACGAGTGTCTCAGTTTTTTTCTATTGACACCGCAAGGAGTTTAGTAAAAATGAACGAATACTATCCTGACTTAATGGAACGCATAATAAAGCGAGAACCTAACGCATATCTTGCATCTTTGTATTGGGATAGCGAAATGTTTGCACGTTCTACAAAACAAAGACGGGAACTTGAACAAGGGACAAAGAAAAAAGATTATAAAGCAGAATTACTTGTTATGTTTAATAATATGGATAACTATTTTCCGAGTGAACATAAAATGTATGTTGCAAAAAGATATAAAAATTTCTTTTTGCAGACATCAACGATTGCAACTGATGACGATTACAAAAAAATGTATATGGGCTTAATATCAGGCGATCCTAAGTTAAGGTCATTTCGGGCGCTATATCAAATTGTATTTGGTCGCTATATCACAAAAGCTAAAGAAAAGGAGGCTTTAAAGCATGGATAATAAAATTACTGCGCCCTTAGCTACTTTGCAATGGGTAGACAGAAACAAATTAAAACCAAATGATTATAACCCTAACAAAGTAAGCAAAGAAAATTTAAAGCTATTGACACAATCCATAATTACTAATGGGTGGACATTACCTATTGTTGTAAGACCTGATTTTACGATTATCGACGGATTTCATAGGTGGACTGTTGCAGGACAAGAGCCACTTTGCTCACTGCTTAATAACAAAGTACCTGTGGTTATAGTTAAGCATACAGAGAAATCTGATGACATATACGGCACAGTTACACATAACCGCGCAAGAGGTACACACCTCCTTGAACCTATGAAAGCTATTGTAAAAAGGCTTTTAGATGACGGCAAAACCGTTGAAGAAATAGGAAAACAGCTGGGAATGAAACCCGAGGAAGTATTTAGACTATCAGATTTTAAAAGAGAGGATTTTCTAAATATGATGACTGAAAATACGCAGAATTACAGCAAAGCAGAGTTTATTACTAAGATATAAAACCGGATAATATACGATACAAACAATGAAGCATAACAATGTGAGGTGGTGAGAATGTAGTGGACAAAAAGGCTCTTGCTTTTGAAGATTGGAAAAATGGCGCAAAATATAAAGAAATCGCAGAAAAGTACAACATAAATTTGTCTACTGTCAAATCTTGGGCATCTCGCTATTGGAAGAAAGAAAGTTGCAACCAAAAGAATAAAAAGGTTGCAACCAAAAGAAAAAGCAAGTCGCAACACATAGGAGCGCCAAAGGGCAATAAAAACGCAGTAGGACACGGTGCTCCTATCGGAAATAAAAACAATTACAAACACGGTCTATACGAAAAGGTCTACTGGGATACTCTTGATGAGGAAGAAGTAGACCTTATTAATTCTATGGATTTTGAGGAAGAACAAAGTTTAATGGACCAAATAAAGCTACTAACCATAAGAGAACGTAGGCTTATGAAGTCGATTAAGGCATACAAAGACACGAAAGGTGGTTTGGCTTTAAATAATGTAATCAAACGCAAGCTTGAAACTACGGGCGATGTTGAGAGCCAGCAGGAAGAAACCACAACTACTACTGTCAGCACGTTTGAAGTAATAATGAAGCTTGAAGCGGAACTTACAAGAGTACAAAGTAAGAAAACAAAGTGCATTGAAGCGTTAAACAAAATAAGAACGGAAAGAAAAAACGCCGAAGACGGCGAAAAAGGAAACGAACTTGTTGACGACTGGATAAATGCGGTAATGGGTGAAGATGATAATGAATAACGCAAGAAAAGAATTTTTTAACAAAAGAATACCACTTTACAGAAAAGATATATCTTTATTTGCAAAAGAAGTCTTGTTGTTTAATCCGGACGCTTGGCAAAAACAAGCCTTTGAAGATGTCGCTGTTAGTAATAGAGTTTCAATAAAATCGGGACAAGGAGTTGGAAAGACAGGTTGCGAAGCTATTGTTTTGCTTTGGTTTTTGTGTTGTTTCCCCTTTCCGCGAGTTGTTGCGACTGCGCCAACCAAACAACAGCTACACGACGTATTGTGGAGTGAGGTAGCTAAATGGATGGCTCATAGCCCTGTGCTTTCGTCTATCCTTAAATGGACTAAGACATATATATACATGGTTGGCTACGAAAAGCGGTGGTTTGCGGTTGCTAGAACAGCAACAAAGCCCGAGAATATGCAGGGTTTTCACGAAGATAATATGTTGTTTATTGTTGACGAGGCATCAGGTGTAGCTGATCCAATAATGGAAGCAATACTTGGTACATTGTCAGGTAAAAACAATAAGCTGTTTATGTGCGGAAACCCTACTAAAACCAGCGGGATATTCTATGACAGTCACACAAAAGACCGCACTATTTGGAAGTGTCATACTGTTTCATCCGCTGACAGCCCACGTACAAACAAAGATAACATAGAAGCTCTTAAACGTAAATACGGAGAAAACAGCAACGTTTATAGAGTTCGTGTCTTGGGAGAATTTCCTCTACAAGAAGATGATGTATTTATACCGCTTTCACTTATAGAAGCTAACATTATGGCAGAAATAGAGGCAGACGAAAAGGTAATTAGTATAGACATTGGTTGTGACGTAGCCCGCTTTGGTGATGATAAAACGGTTATCGGATACAAGGTTGGTAAATGTGCGCATATCTATAATAAATTTAACGGACAAGACACAATGAAAACAGCTAAGATAATTGCTCAACTGGGGTTAAAACTGAGAGATAAATATAAATTTGATGATAACATTCCAATTAAAATTGATGATGGCGGAGTAGGTGGTGGCGTTACCGATAAGTTAAATGAACTTAAACGTGACTATCCGCAAATTTATGGTTGGATGCAGATTATACCAGTACACTTTGGCCAACCTATTAAACACAAATATTATTATGATACCACAACCTATATGATGTCGGTAATACGTGACTTAATATCCAATGTTGATGATGATGGAAACGGTAAAGAGATAGAGCTTATTTTACCAAACGACAATGACCTTGTGGCGCAGTTATCTTGCAGAAAATACGGATATCAAGCCAACGGAAAACAAAAAGTTGAAAGTAAAAAGGAGATGAAAGTAAGAGGGTTAAGCAGTCCTGACGAAGCTGACTGTATGCTCCTTGTATGCTTACCGGTAAAACTAAAAAAGAAGAATAACGAAAGGAACCGTAATGAGTAAAATATCAATAAAGACTTTTGATGCGAAAGAAGAATCAATACAAAAAGCGATTAATGTCACCAATATTCCCAAAAATGACGAAGGATATGAGTGGATAGAGCCACCCGTACAACTTAGAGGTCTTAAAGAAATGGTTAAACACTCAACTATTCTTCCACAGTGTATAAGAGCATACAAGGATAATATAGCAGGATTTGGGATTGGTATCAGATACTCCGTCGATGAAAAAGAAACTCCTGAAATGGTAGCCGAATACAATAAACTTGAACAAATAGTTAATCTGCTCAATATTGAAGAAGATACAAAAGAAGTTTTTGAAGATTTAATAGAGGCTCGTGAAACTTATGGAATAGCCTATCTTGAAGTAATACGCAATGTTGCAAATCAAGTCAGTCAAATAGACTTTATAAAAGCCACTGAAACTATAAAAAAGACCTTACCTATGGGAGATATAATAGAAACAGAGTATCTGTACAAGGGTGAAAGTATTAAAAGAAAAAGACAGTTCCGTAAATATAAACAAGAAGTAAACGGGAAGGTTGTATATTTTAAAGAGTTCGGTGACCCTAGAAAAATGGATAGGAAAAGCGGTGAATACAGAACAGATATAGATGTTGCTGACCAAGCCAACGAAATACTGGAATTTAAGATAGGCCCTGAGGATTACGGAGAAGTACGTTGGATAGGTCAAGTACTCAACATAGACGGTAGCAGACGAGCGGAAAACCTAAATAACAACTACTTTTTAAATGGCAGACACACTCCGTTAATGATAGTGGTTAGTGGTGGAACATTAAGTGACAGCAGTTATACAAAGCTACAAGAGTACGTAAATGACATTAAGGGTGAAAACGGACAACACGCATTTATGCTGTTGGAACTGGAAGACACAGACAACAAGGTTGGATTTGAAAACGATAAAAAGCCAACTGTTGAAATAAAAGAGCTTGCGTCAATTTTACAGAAAGACGAGCTGTTTCAGGAATACCTTAATAACAGCCGAAAAAAAGTGCAATCCGCTTTTCGTTTGCCTGATTTATATTTAGGTTATACCTCTGACTTTAACAGAGCTACTGCTCAAACTGTGCAAGTGCTGACGGAGCAACAAGTATTTATTCCGGAACGAAAAAGTCTTGCATGGATAATAAACAATAAGCTACTGAATGCTTACGGTTTTAAATATGTTGAAGTTTATTTCAATGAGCCGGATACAACGAATCCTGATGATATGGTTAAGATAATGTCTGTAACCGAGCGTGCAGGCGGACTGACACCGAACATAGCAAGAGAGCTTACCCTTAAAACGATTGGAAAGACATCAGAAGATTATGACGGTGAATGGGGAAACATTCCTGTGGCTGTTTCCAAATCACAAATGCAAATCGTAGAACCGCAGATAGAAAAAGCGATTGAAAAAGCGGTTAATGACAAAGACCAAGATGTACTGGCTGTAATGAGGGCGGTAAAAGAAGAACTTCTTCGTTTGGAGGAATAAGTATGAAATATCCTAACCTATTTAAAGCTATACAGAACTACATAGTAAAAGCTGACAAAGATTTAGAAAATCAATTAAAAAAAGAAGGCTTTATAGAGCCTAAAAAGACTGTAAACAGTATTAATGAGATAAATGATAAATTGGCCGAAATATTCGAATATGAAAAAAATCTGTTCTTGCAAAAAATTGGAGATGAAACAGATATTGAAAAGATACTGGACGAAGTGCTCCCTACTTTAAAAGTAGATGATAAAACAGACGATAAAATACAAAGTATGTTCTATGATTTTTTCAGCGATTTTGTTAAAACATACGCCAATGAATATATGAAAGAAATAGATAATGATTTGTCTGTTGAAAATCTTACGAATAAAACGAAGGCTTGGATAGAAGATTGGAGCGAAGAACTTGGAAAGATAATGCACAATACGAGTAATAATGATTTGCAATCTATTCTTTCTACTGCTTTGGACGACATAACAATAAATGATGTAAGGGAGAAGTTAAAGGATGCGTATACATTTAGCCCAATGAGAGCAAGGCGGGCTGCAGTAACAGAAGTGCTGACTGCACACAGAATGGCGGCGCAAGAGAGCGCCACGCAGAGTGTTGTCGTTGAGACTAAAACGTGGAAACATACAGGAGCACACAAAAACGAACCTCGACCTAATCACGTGGTTATGAACGGCCAGACTGTAGGAAAAAATGAAAAGTTTGAATTGCTTGGCGTTGATGGAGTAACCTATTACCCTATGTATCCCGGTGACATAATATTACCTGCTCGAGAACGCATAAATTGTCATTGTATAGTAAGCTATAATATCAAAAAATCTGCTTTTGGACTATTTGTGGAAGAAAAAAAGAAGTTGCAACAAAAAGCTATTGAAGATGATGACAGAAAATGGGAAAAGGAGCTTGACGAAAAAAACAAGGCAAAAGTCGGTATTGATGATACTGTTATAAAATATAATTGGTTAAAGAAAAAGACAAAGGAAGAACAGGTTGCATACTTTGGTGGAGTTAAAGCAAAATGGGCGCTACTTGAAAGCGGTGTTATTAAAAATGATAGTGAACTTGAAGCCCTATTTATTAAAGATAAAGGCAAAAGGCGTTTAAAAACATTGCCCGAAATAAAAAAAGATGGTATAATGTTAATGAACCACAATGACCTTAATCACGCAGTGAAATGCGATTTTACGAACCTAAAAAACCCAAATAAACCGGCGGGTGGAAATAACGGCGGTCGTATGAAAGGTGGAGGTCACAGTCAAGAAAATATTAAAAGTCTTGAGGAAAAAGGTATTAAATATAATATTGAAAAAACATACGATAATGGTGTCCGTATAGGTGGAGTTAATGAACATAAAGAAAAAGATAAGCAACTTGGGAAATCAGGACAGGCTTGGTTTCCTGAAACGTGGACCGAGGAGGATATTTTGTTAGCCGCTACATATACTGCTAATAATCCTATACACAAGAATGAATATAATCACGCAATCGAATGTTTTGCTATCTACAAGGACGTTACAGTCGGAGTTTTTGTAGATAAAGATAACAATATAACCACTGCTTTTCCAGATAAATTACAGAGAGAGGAGTTTTAAATATGTCAAATCAGCCTGATGATAAAAGAATTAAAGAAATTATAGCTGACCTTAGAAAAGCTACGGATGATGACATTATGGAGAGTTTTGATATTGATGAAGATTTTCTTCAACCCATAGTTGAAGCTATGGGCGACGATCAGCAAAAGGTACAGGAATACATAACAAATATGAGCGATGAGGATAAAGAGCTAATTAATGGTGTTAACGATATTCTATACGGAAAATTTATGAATGAAGAAATGTGGAATTTTCTTGATATATTCAAGCCATTTATAAATTAATAAAACACGAGTCTTGAAGTAGAACGTTGGTAAAAGTTCTACTCCGAGTTTTTTTTTCTTTGCATCTAATTGACTGGTAGGAACAGAAAGATAAAAATTTTAATAATGCTTAAATTAATGTCGGGATTTATTTCTCGGCATTTTTTTATACAAAAAATTAAGAGAGGAGGTTTAGAAAATGGAAAAAATCAAAAAATCTTATGCAATTACCGACGCCAAAATAAGCTTTGTATCACTTGTGGATAAAGCGGCAAATAAAAAACAGTTTTTAATTACCAAAGCCGAAACCAAAGACGAGAGAGGTTTTGCAACAATTGGAAAAATAGTAAAGGCTGATGATAACTTGCACCACGTTACAGGTATTGTTTACGAACCAATGGTAAGCGACGCGCACGATAATTTTATGACCGAAGACGAAATACAAAAGGCTGCTTACTGGTACGCAAAAAACGGTGATAAGGTAGATTTGCAACACAATTTTGAAGAATGTGATGCGTGTACAGTTGTAGAAACGTGGGTTGCAAAAGCTGATTTTAAAATCGGTGATGAGCCTATAAAAAAAGGCACGTGGCTTATGACTGTTGAGGTAAGCGACGATAATATATGGAAGTCAATAGAAAAAGGCGAAATAACGGGTTTTAGTATGGGCGGCGTAGGTAAGTACAGCGCAGAAGATGTAAATTTAAAGAAAGGAGCTGAAAGTAACACGGAAGATACAGAAAAGAAAGGCATTTTTAAACAATTCGCAGAATTTATGGGCTTTAACATAGTGGAAAAGGGATATGTAAAGGACGAATATAATGACAGAGCCAAAAACTCCAATTTTTGGAATGCAATAAATACGCTTAGTGACCTACTTGCCAAACGGCACTATGACAATTTCAAAGACAGATATGTTTACGACTTTGAAAATGACCAAACTGCTATTAAAGCCGCTTTGGAGGATTTTAACGAAATAATCACGGAAATACTTACCAAAAACAATGTTGCAAAAGCTCTGCTGGACACAGCTCCAAAAGAAGCCATAGAAAAAGCAGGAAAAAAGATGTCGGGCAAAAACAGGCAAATGCTTACAGAAATTACCGAAAAACTAAATGCTTTTGTAGCTGAATTTAATGAAGAAACCAAAGAAGAGGAGGACAAAGAAGTGACAAAAGAAGAAATTAAAAAGATGATAGATGAATCTATCCAAAAGGCATTTAACAAAGGCAGTAAAGAAAAAGAGGTAGAAAAAAGTGAGGAACTTACTCTTGATACAGTAAAACAGATGATAGACGAGGCTATTACAAAGGCAAGTGCAAACCACGAAGAAGGGCAAGAGGAAGAAACTCTCGATGATACTATAAATACTGCTGTAACAAAAGCTGTAAATGATATATTAAAGGCTAAGGGTATACCAAGCAACCTAAACGACGAGCAAAACGTCGAAAAACAAAATGATACACACTACCTGCACGGTATTCTTTAATTTAAGGAGGAGTAAAAAATATGCGAAACAACAATCAAATAATTAAAGGCGCAAGTATTACGACAGGCACAGTTAATGCAGGATTACTAAATCCGGAGCAGTCAAGACTGTTTATAAAGCAGACAATGGACGCTACTATATTGGGCGAGCTTGTGCACAAAGAAATGCGCCACGCAAAGACAGGTGAAATTGACAAAATTGGCGTTGGCAGACGTATTGTACGCAAAAAAACAGAGAATACAGACGATGCATACAGAGGTAAGGCAATATTTGACAAGGTTACATACAGTACGGTAGCTGTAAGACTTCCTTGGGAAATAACAGAGGAAACACTAAGAGAAAATATTGAAGGACAGAGTCTTGAAGACACAATTACAAAGCTAATGTCTGAGCAGATTGGTATTGATATGGAAGATCTGTGGCTAAACGCTGACACAGCTACAAGTAGTGACGATCCTGATTATGATTTTCTAAAAATAAAAGACGGTTGGATTAAACAGCTACTAGATGGCGCTCACGTTGTTGACCGCACATCGGTTAACAGTGGGGCAATGTCTCTTGACGTTTGGAATGACGCTCTGCGTGAAATACCGAATAAATATAATAACGGTAAGCTACGCTGGATAATGAGTCCGCACCGCAAGCAGGAGTGGGAAACTTACCTACTGGACAAAGCTATAACAACGGGCGGTATCATAAGTGACAGAAGAATTGAAAACCCATACGCTATTCCTGCCATAGCTGTTCCGTCTATGCCTGATGACAAAATCATTTTGACTGATCCCAAAAACCTTATCGTAGTTAATACATATGATACCAAAATCCGCAAAACTACCGAGGGTAAAGAGGCTATTATGCAAGATAAACGTTTCTATGTTATCCACTTAGACTATGATGCTATCATTGAGGAAATGGATGCTGCGGTTATCATCAAAGGTCTTGCTGAAATTAAATAAGGAGGTATGTGTAATGTACAAGCTGATACTTATTAAAGGCTTATCCTTTAAATACGGAAAATACTGTGCAACAAAGGACAAACCTATTATTAATGTTGAAAAGACCGAGGACATGGAAGAACTTATTAATACTGGCTACTTTAAATTGGTTTCTGCTGAAAATATTATTGAAGAAGTAAGGGATGAAGTAAAAAAAAATAGAGATGAAAATGCAGAAACAAAGTCCAAAAAGCAAAGTAAAAAAACAAGTGAAGCCAATACGGAAGAAAACGAGTTTGAGCCTGATATGGGTGAGGAGGTTTAACAATGGATTTGACACTAAATAACGAAGGCGCTTGCGGAGTTGAACAAGTAATGTTACTGGGTTCTTTTAAATATGGCGAAGAAGCGCTTACAAATGGAAAGACGCTTGAGTACAAAATTCCAAAAAACACAATGCTTACAAGAATTACCCTTGCGATTGAAGATGGCTTTAACGGCACAAGCGCTAAAATTGATATTGGTGTAAATGGCGCTGATGGAAAATATATAGCTAACAGTGAGGTTAGCGCCCCACAGACAGTGGGTAGCGTTAATAAGCTACTGTATGATGTAGTGAATGAAGAAACCACTGTACAGGTGAAATACAGCGACAGTGGCAGCGGTAGCAATGGCAAGGCTAAGGTTTACGCCTTTGTAGTAAGAATGCCTGAATAAAAGGAGGAATAAGGAATGGCAACAAGACCTTGGCTAACACCTGAGGAATTAAAGGAGTACACAGACTTTGAAAAAGTCAAAAACCGTGATGATATTAAGGTGAAAACTGATATTACAAGAGCAGAAAACTATATTATACATAGGACAAACAATGATTTTTCCAATGAAATATACATTACTGTTCCCGATGCCATTAAACTTGCCACACTGCTTGTTGCCGAGTACTACTCTCAAAGTTCAGCTGTTGATAAGGACAGCGACACGCTTTATAGTGACTATCAGAGCGAAAGCTTTAAAGATTACAGCTACACTAAAAAATCAAGCGTAAGAGATAGGAGTGTTGAGGATATTGATATTGATGCGCTTATATCACGCTATATCAAACAGCCTATAACGGATAGCGTTAGAATTGGGCTTAGAAAGTTGTGAAAAATATGGGAATAAACAGTTTTTTAAGGCATAAATGCGATATATACTTCGGCAGTATCTCCCCTACTGCCGAAAGCTACGGACTGCCTATTGCCGATAATGAGATAATATATTCCGATAAGCCGGACATTGTGGACTGTGTATGCTATTTTTCTACAAACGAAGTAAAAATTCTTGAACGTGAGCCATATTCGACATATATAGGCGCAAATGAATTATGTTTACCAAGTGGAATACAAATTAAAAAGGGGGATAAAGTAGTGGATAAGAGGTATAACCTTGAATATACGTTGGGATTTCCAGAGAATATAAGGGGTAAATATATATCTGTTCCATTATATAGAACAGATAATCAGGAGCGATTATAATGAAAGATACTAATTTTAAATTTGATATGGCTGAACTTGATAAGTATTTTAAAAAGCTTGATGATATGGCTAAGAAAGATTTTAAGCAAGGTATAGCAGAATGGTTTGAGGCGTGCGGCTATGAGTTTTTGGATGTGGTACAAGACGAAATAATAAGGCGTGAAGTAGTTGACACAAGACAGTTACTACATAGTTTTCATAAGGGTAAAGACGGAAATATATGGAAAAGTGAAAACAAAGGTCTTACCCTAACAGTAGGTACTGACATTGATTATGCTGTGGCTGTAAACGACGGTCACTGGACCTGTGCGAAAGGTGAAATAGCACGTTGGGTACCTGGATTTTGGAAAGGTGACCGCTTTTACTACCAAAAAGGAGCTAAAACAGGAATGTTACTTAAACAGCAGTGGATAGAGGGCCGTCACTACTGGGAAGGCGCAATAAAAATATTTGAAAAGATGTTTAATAAATCTCTTGAAAATAAAATGGAAGAATGGAAAAACAAGTATTGGAGGTGACAAAATGCTTGAATGTGAAATTATCAGTATTGCTAAAACTATGTGTGATATTGCAGGTATAAAGAAAATATATTTTGATGAAGTCGCGGAAGGCTTTTGTATCCCCTCTTTATATTTCCCTGCCGCTGAACAGGATTTTGAAGGAGATACATTAACAGCTTATAGATACGATACTACCCTATTTGTTAAAGTTTTTGATAAAACCAACAAAAAAGCTATAAATATTGCTGAAAAGATTACAAACAATATTGCCAAACACAAATTGCTTATTGATATTATTGATAAAAGCGGTGAAAAAACAGGTAAAAAGCTACGTTTAAAAGCTATAAGTTGTAAAAAGCTTGATATTGGCGTAGCGCAAATCATGGTAAGATTTCAAACATCATTCCCTTATAACAGCGAAACATACAGTATGATTAATACTTTTTTTACTAATTTGAGAGCAAAGGAGAAGTACTAAGTGAGTGAAACAAAACAAAAAAATGTTAAATATAGATATCACGTGATACGAGAGAACTGTCGCGCATTGTTTAATGTTAGTACGTCAACATTTGACGGCGCTACAAATAATCTTGATAAAAACGATGAATATGATATTGACGATATCAAGAAACAAATTAACAACTGGCTAAAACAGGAGGTGAAATAAATGGGTGCGGGAAAATTTGAAAAAAATGCAAGTAAGGTTAGACCCGGTACTTATGTTAACTTTGAAACAGCCAAAACCGAGGCTGTCAATGGAATTACAAGAGGAACTGTACTTATTCCACTAACTCTTAACTGGGGACCTGTAAACGAATTTGTGGAGATACAGAGTGGAAATCCAAACGGACAGGAAAGTAAGATTGGATACAACATCTATAATAACGATCCAAACAAGAGTACGCTTATGATTAGAGAGGCGCTTAAACTTGCTGACAAGGTTATTTTTTACAGACTGAATGGTGGAACTGCGTCAACAGGCACAATGGGTAATCTGACTGTTACTGCAAAATACCCCGGTACAAGAGGTAATAATATAAGGGTTGTAATTTTAAACAACCCTATTGGAGGCAAGGACCTTAAAGTATATCTTGATACAAAGCTTATTGATGAGCAAATCGGTATCACAGATATTTCACAACTTAAAGAAAATGATTATGTTAAGTATACTGGTGAAGGAGAACTTACTGAAAACGGAGGAACTAACTTATCAACAGGTAGCGACAGAACAAAACAGAATGATGATATAACAAAATTTCTTGATGATTGTGAAGTGGTTTCTTTTAACTGTCTTGTTTATCCTTTTGATGATAGCAGTATGCAGACGGCTTTAAAATCAAAAATAATATATTTTAGGGAACAAGTGGGTAAAAAGGTAACGGCAGTTGCGCCAAATTTTAAAGCTGACTATGAGGGTATAATCGGTGTTTCTAACGGTGTTATTCTTGGTGACGGAACAGTTGTTGATGTAAGTAATGTTTGCGCATGGGTAGCCGCCGCAGACGCCAGCGCCACAGACACAGAAAGTAACACATACAGAGAATATGACGGAGCAATAGACGTACATGGCAAAAAGACAAACGAGCAGATAATAGCTGATATTAATAAAGGTCTATTCTTATTCAGTATTGTTGATAACAAAGTTGTTGCAGAATACGATATAAATACTCTTACTACATTTAAAGACGGTAAGGGTAATGACTATCGAAAAAACAGAGTACGCCGTGTGCTTGATACATTTGACGAAACACTACAAAGAGAGTTTCCTCCAAATAAGTTTCAAAACTCACCTGCTGGCTGGGATCTTATGGAAAGCAAAGGTAAACAAATCCTTATTCTTTACAGAGATAAGGGCGCAATTAAAGATGTTGATCTTGATGAAGATTTTAAAGTTGACAGAAATAAATCACAAGGCGATGAAGCTTATCTAAATATTGCTATATCACCTATTGATAGTGCAGAAAAGCTGTACTTTACAGTTAAAACAAAATAATAATGAGGTAAATAGAGAATGGATAGAAACAGACATAGTCTAAGAGAAGGTAAAGCTTACCTAGATGGTAATTTAATTTTGGATTGTATAAAGTTAAATGTGGTATTTATTCCCGAAGTAGTCGAATCAAGCGCAATAGGTCAAAAGGGTAAAAGCAGAAGATACATAGGCCATGATGTAACAGGCACACTTGTGCAATATAAAAGCACACCTTGGCTTAAAGAAATAGCAAAAAAATATATTGAAACAGGCGTAACCCCAAAGCTGACTATTGTAGGTATATCAGACGATCCGGCAAGTGATTACGGAGCGGAGTATGGTAAGGATATTATTACTGTTGAGAACGCAGTTATTACAAGTGAAATTCCACTATTGCAACTTGACAGAGAAGGAGAACTCACACAAGAAGAAGTAGAGTTTGGCGCCGAAAATATAATTATTTCATAAGGAGGATATTATGGCTCAAATATATGATTTAAAATACTTTATGCGTGAGGAGCTAAAAGAAGACGAAGTTGTCGAAGTAGAGGGCGTAAGCACATTTAAAGACAACAATGGTAATATTATTCCATTTAAAATTAAACGTCTTGGAATTGATAAAATAAACGAATTACGTAAGAAATACAGCATTAATAAGGTGCTTGCTGATGACAAAGGCAAACGTATTTTGGATAAAAGCGGTAAGCCTATTATCGAAAAAGAGATAGATGATACAAGACTTACAAACAGAATGATTGTTGAGGCTCTTGTTTTTCCTGACCTTAAAGATAAAGAACTAATGAAATTTTACGGATGTTTTGATATTGATGATATGCCATTTAAGGTATTTAAACGTAGCAAGGACTACCAATATATTGCAAGCGAAGTTTTAAAGGTGCTCGGCATAGGTGAAGAAGAACCAAGTGACGATGAGCTTATTAATCAAGCAAAAAACTAATTAAGTCCGACAATTTTGCGGGTTGGTGTTGCGCTATGTTTCTAAGGCACAATATTGACCCTTTTTATTTTGCCGGACTGGATAAACGTAAACAAGCATTTCTGATTGCGTGTGATCTAACTGATGAAAAAGAACACATAAGCTATCAGTCAAAAGTTTTTCATACATTGACAGGCACGAAATAATAACGGAGGTGACTAACTTTTGGCAGTTAATTTTAAAGCAATATTCAGCGCGCAAGACAAGGTTTCGGGAACTCTTAAAAACATAGACAAGGCAGGCGAAAAAGTCGGTAATACCTTTAAAAAAATAGGGGCGCTTGCCGCAGGCGCATTTTCAGCAGTAGCTGTTGTTTCTTTTGGCAAAGACACAGTAAATACATTTACAACATTTGAAAATAAGATGAATGAGGTATTTACTCTACTCCCTGACATGAGCGAAACAGCAATGGATAAACTAAGTAAGCAGACTGAGGCGCTTGCTAAAAAAATGGGTAGACTTCCAACGGAAACAGTCCCCGCTTTGTATCAGGCAATATCAGCAGGCGTGCCACAGAATAATATATTTGATTTTTTAGAAAGGGCAAACAAAGCAGCTGTTGGTGGTGTAGCAACACTTGAAGACAGTGTTGGCGTACTATCTACCGTAATAAACAACTATGGAGCAGATGTAATAGACGTAAGCAGAGCCAGTGACCTACTGTTTACCACAGTTAAAAAAGGTGTCACAACATTTCCTGAACTTGCAACTGCAATAGGTAGAGTTCTGCCAATGGCTGTAAACGCAGGGGTCAACTTTGAACAGGTATCGGCAAGTATGGCAACGCTTACTGCCACAATGGGTAAAGGCTCTACTTCAGAGGCTGTAACGGCGTTAACTTCTTTATTTGATGAACTCTCCAACTCGTCAAGTAATGTTTTTAAAAAATTCAAAGAAGCGTCCGGACAGACCTTTCCGGAATTTATGAAAGCAGGAAACAGCTTAACAGATGCGATGGCTGTACTGGATAAAAAAGCTAAGGTAGATGGTAAGACTATTGGTGATTTATTTAGTAATGCTACATCTAAAACAGCTATCAATATATTTGCTAACAATATAGATACTCTAAGTAACAACCTTGATGAAATGCGAGGGTCACTTGGAGCTACTGATAAGGCATTTGAAAAAATGGAAAAGGGCTTTCAAAGAAAGCTTGACAAACTTAAATCAAAAATAGAAGCCTTTAAAATAAATGTTGGCGGTAAGCTTGTCAACGGTATACTTTGGGGTTGGGAAAAGGCTGAACCGATATTTAATCGCATTTCAAACAGCTTTAATAAATTAAAATCAACTTTTCTCGATACGAAATTTGCCAAAGGTTTTGGCAAAATCTTTAAAGGTAGCTTTAAAGAAGGCTCGGCTGATATTCTCTCATCTCTTGGTTTTAACGATAAATCAATAGAAACTATTTTTAGCTTTGCCAAAATGGTAAAAAGTGCATTTACGGATATTGTTAAGGCTGTAAATCCAGTGATAAACACGATTAAAACGAGTTTTGAAAAGCTGATGCCAACCTTTAATAAAATACAAAACTTCTTGGCGCAAAAGGTACTACCTATTTGGCAGGAGGTCTTTTCTTTTATTTCAAACAGTATTGTTAAGCCGTTTTTAAAGCAATTACAAGAAAATATACCAAAGATTGTAAGCATATTTAACAGTATATTGGATTTAATACAGCCAATATTACAAATGGTTTTAGGTGTAGTAAAATATATTGTGCATATAATACAACCAACACTTGCAAACACATTTAAGTTTTTCAGCGATATATGTAGTGCTATATATACAGTCCTTGATGGTCTAATACAGTATATAAGCGGAGTATTTACAGGAAATTGGCAAAGCGCATGGGAGGGTGTTGCAAAAATATTCAGCGGTATATGGAATGGTATTGGATCAGTATTTAAGTTTATAATAAATACAATTACAGGAGGAATCAATACAATAATAAGAGGACTAAATAAAATAAAGCTTCCTGAATGGGTACCGGGTATAGGAGGAAAAGGGATAAGCATACCGGAAATACCAATGCTTGCGAAAGGTAGTAAATTTAGTCCTGATACATTTATTGCAGGTGAACAAGGTCCTGAACTTATTACAAACGCAAGAGGCAGTAGAGTGTTTACCAACAATGAAACAAACCGAATGTTAAATCCTTCTTTTGGAGTAAATAGTGATAACAGTACAAAGAGTACCGAAAAGACAATTAATATTAATCTAAATGGAAACGGTAAAATTACAACTAACGGAGTAAGTCCTGATGAGGTGCTTGAAATACTGATTACACATATCAAACCTGTACTTATGAAAATAATTAAAGCTGAAATATATGAGGAAGGAGCATACAGCTATGACTACTGATTATAAAATATATCTTACGTTTAATAACGAACAGTCAAGGATAAATATCCCGGTATTACCCGAAAAAGTGGATATATCGCAAGGCACGAACAATCAAACCATTGATATAATAGGTCTTGGTGAAACAGTTGTAATAGGTGATTTGTCGGCGCTTACAATATCATTTGAAAGTGTATTTCCTGCTGATAAGTGCGATGGAAAGGGCATTACTGAAAAGGTAATGGCTTGGATGCATTCTAAAAAGCCTGTGCACTTAATTATATCCGGAATGGATATTAATATGTTTTGCTCTATTGAAAGCTTTGAATACTATGAACAGGGCGGTGACGTAGGAAGTATATACTATTCCATATCGCTGAAAGAATACAGAGAAGTAACATTTAAGCAAATTACAGTTAAGGGTGTACAGTTTCAAAAGCCCAGAATTGACAACAGAGTAACGCCTACGACTTATAAGGTTAAAAAAGGCGATAGCTTATATAATGTTGCCAAAAAGGAACTCGGAAGTCCTGAAAAATGGGTAGGTATAGCATCAATTAATAAACTTAAACCACCATATAGCCTTAACAGCAATCAAATTATTAAACTAAAATATTAGGTGAAATAAAAATGATAAGTTTTTATATTGTTAAAAATAACAATAAAGGTACAAGTATTCCCATATCTTCTCTTAATTGGAATGGCAGAAAAGGAGCAGCCGGCAGGAGTCTGTCGGCTATTCTGCATCCTAACTATCCTAACATAGAAAATAATATTGATGTTAGTGACGGTGTAAAATGCGTGGTTTATGACGACAAGAAAGAGATTTTCCGAGGAATTGTTATTTCAAATGAAATGGGAAAAGATAAATCTGTAAATATAACAGCTCGTGACAATCTTATTTACTTTGCAAATAATGACGATACTTTTAATTACATAAATAAGACTGCGAGTGAAGTATTTAAGGATTTGTGTAACCGCTTTGAAATAGCCTATAAAGAAGTATATGATACAGGTTATGTAATACCTAAAATATCACTTGAAAAAGGTACTCTTTGGGACTGTATGCTTGAAGCATTACAGGAAACATACAAGGCCACCGGAATAAGATACTATATTGATAGTAAAGAAGGACTTGTAAGATTACTTAAACGCAAAAATAATACTAAGGTTTGGCAAATTGCAGTAGGTGAAAATCTTAGCGATTATTCTTACTCAAAAAGTATTGGTGGAATAGTGACAAGATTAAAGATAATTTCAAGTAACGGAACAGTAAGCAGTTTTGAAAAAGATGACGAACTTGAAAAGAAAGTAGGTATCTTCCAAAAAATTATTAAAAAAAACGAAAGTCTTAATGTAGGACTTGTTACAGGAGAAACAAAGGTATCGCTAAAAAATTTTTCCAAACCCACTGAACAGTTAAATATTACTGCTGTTGGAAACAGTGATATTGTAAGTGGCTGTATTGTAAGACTTAAAATACCAGAACTTAAAATAGACAGAGATTATTATGTTGATGAGGATAACCATGAGTATCAAGGGGATTTACACACAATGTCGCTTACTTTAAATAATGTAAATGATACAGAAGTTAAAGATGTATCAACAGGCAGCAAGAAAATAGGCGACATAGTGGACTTTGCAGGTGGTAGTCATTACATATCTTCAACAGCAGAAACACCAACAGGAAGTCTGAGGGTCGCAGGAAAGGCGAAAATTACAAACATAGCTGAGAAAGCTCCACATAAATATCACTTAATCGGTGGAATTTATGACGTAACGGTTAGTGGAAACAGTAATGTTTACGGTTGGGTAGATGAAAATACAGTTAAATAAGGAGGAGATAAAAGAAATGAATGAAACAAGTATTAAAGAACTATTACAGAGTCTTATTCCCATTAATAGTAATCTTACCCAAGGAATAGTTACTGGTACTACACCACTAACAATCAGTATTATAAATAATCCTAAAATGGTATTAAGTGGCTCAAACCTAATTTTAGGAGAACATTTGACAGACAGAATTGTTGAGATTGAAAAAGAAAACAAAGAAAAATTAAAAATTACTGTTAAAGATGGATTGAAAGCAAATGAAAAGGTATGGTTACTCTCATTCTTTAATGGTAAATATTATTACTGCATAGATAGGGTGGTGATAAATTGAGTTTATATCACAAAATGGATATAGATAACTTTGAGGAAAAAGAAAGCATACCAACAAGAACACCATACATTGATGAAAATGGGCATTTCAACTCATACTGCGACGATATAAAGGCTATGGCGCAGGCTGTAAAGCTTGCTCTCCTTACCCCTAGGTTTAGGCTGATAGCTTTTGACAGTAACTATGGCAGTGAACTTGACACATTGCAAAAGTGCAACTATGACGATCTTGTATTTGAAAGCGAGGCTAAACGCAGAGTAAAGGATGCATTACTGTGTGATGAAAGAATTACTGACGTATATGACTTTAAATTCTTGCAAAATGATGATACCAAAATAATAAAATTTAGTGTAGACACAATTTATGGAACACTTGAAAGACAGGAGGTAACAATTGGTGTTTGAAAACAGAAGTTATGAAAATATACTGCAAGAAATGTTAGATATGGCGCCACCTGATGTAGATACAAGACAAGGCAGTATATATTATAATCACTGTTCCCCTGTCGCTTTTATGTTAGGCAGATACTATATGGAAATGGGTATAACAGTTGACCTTGTTTCCATTGATACCTGCGTAGGGGAATTTTTGGATCACAAGGCAGCGGAACATAATGTTAAAAGAAATCCGTCATTACCTTGTGTAAGACAGGGTATTTTTGATGGTGGAAAACTAGCAGAAAATATGCGTTTCTTTGCAGATGACTGCTATTTTAAGCTTAAACATAATGAAAGCGGAGAGCTTGTACTTGTATCTGAAACACCCGGTGAAGAACCAAACGGGATACCGACAGGAACAGTTCTTGTACCTGTCAGTACCATACCTGAACTTAAATCTGCAAGACTTGGTAATATAATTACACCCGGAACAGATGCAGAGAGCGATGAGAACCTACGACGTAGAATCTATGAAAAGATAGCAGGTCCGGCAGAAAATGGTAATGCTCAACACTATAAATCTTGGTGTGAAAGCGTAGAGGGTGTAGGTCTTGCGAGAATTGAAGGACTATGGAACGGAGCTAACACAGTAAGAGCAATAATTGTAGGAACTGACGGACTGGGAGCAAGTGAAGAAATAGTACAGAAAGTACAGCAATATGTAGATCCCGGAAGCACTGGACTTGGTGAGGGAGTAGCTAACATTGGCGCTAAGTTTACAGCTTTGTCAGCAAAGCCTACAAATATTGATATATCGTTTAACGTACAGATAACAGAACAGTCAGTTCTATCCGAAATAAAGGAAAAGGTAAAATATGCTTTAACTGAGTATCTGAAAAATGTAAGCCTTGAAAGCCGTGGTAATGAAAATATGGTTATCAGAACAAGCGCAGTGAGTAATGTCATCTATGGTATTGCCGGTATAGTAGACTATTCTGATTTAACAGTTAACGGAAGTACTGCAAATGTCATTATTTCATTCACCAATACGCCAAAACTGGGGGGATTGAATATTGAGCAAGAGCAAGTATGACGAACTTAAAAGTTATCTTCCACAGGTTTTTACAAGTATTTTCGATGTTGATATATTTTTAAAGGCTGTCGGAAATCAAGCTGACGCAGTTAATAGAGATACTTTTCAAATGCGTGACAACTTGTTTATCCACACATCAGATGAGGAAACTATATTAAGATGGGAAAAGTTTTTGGGTATCCCATACGATATTACTAAAACTTTTGAAGATAGACAAAAACTTATTGTAAGTTATTTTAGCCGTGGGAAAATAGGAGCAAAAGAAATAAAAGATATTGTAAAAGTCTTTACAATATCCCCTGTTAGAGTATCTTTTAATAACAGCAAAATTACAGTAGAAATAATGCGTGATAACACTGATACTTTTATTCTTACCGACTGTTATATGATACTACGGAAAAAATTACCTGCTCACCTTGACTTTGATATTAAAATTTTAAGTACTTTGGAAACAAATGTATTTTATGGCGTATTTTTAACAACTTATAAAGAGGAGATGATTAACTAAATGGCAAGATGGACAAGTGTAGTTACAGAAAAAGGCTTAGAATTGCTAGCACGTATATCGGGTGATATATTTAGTATAACTAAGGTACGTGTTGGTAGCGGTAAGGTGAGTTCTCCTCTGTTACCAACACAGACAGATGTTATGGAATTTAAAAAAGCTATATCAATAACAGAAATAACGAGTAAAGGAAATGTTACTAAATTAAGACTACAGCTTAATAACAATGATATAAATACAAGCTTTAATCTACATCAAATAGGTATTTTTGCTAAACTTAAAAATGATGATACAGATATACTGTATATGATTATACAGACAGATACGCCTGATTATGTACCAAGTAGGACTGAAAGCCCTAATTATGTCAATGATTACCTAATTAACATTAACATCAGTAATGCAAGTAGCATTACTGCAACCATTGACAGCAGTGCATATGTAACACAAGGTCAACTAAATAAAAAAGAAGATAAATTTAATAAAAACACAGCTTTTAACAAAAATTTCGGTACAGATCATGATGATGTAATGCGAGGTGATTATGCGTATCCTAAAACGTTGAGTTATACAAAAGATGAAATTGATAATGTGAATACTTTAATCAACAATAAAATCAAAAATCATACCAACAGTAAATTAAACCCTCATAGTGTTACTGCATCACAGATTGGCGCTTATACCAAAGCGGAAGTTAATAATATATTTAGTAACCCTAATTTGCTAATTAACGGTGACTTTAAAATTTGGCAGAGAGGGGAAA